>NZ_VSZV01000349.1:18590-28917 GCF_008919455.1 Rhizobium sp. PEPV16 | reverse complement strand
ATCTCCCTACCCGTGGGGGAGATGCCCGGCAGGGCAGAGGGGGCTTGCGTGGCGCCGCCGACGGCCCGTAGTCCTCACTCACCCAGCGCCACCGCAATCTCAGCCGCAAGCCGCGCGTTGTTTTCGACGAGCGCGATGTTAGTCTTCAGGCTCTGGCCATCCGTCAGGTCGAAGATGGTCGAGAGCAGATAGGGCGTCACGGCCTTGCCGGTGATTTCGTCGCGCTCGGCGCTGTCGAGCGCCCGCTCGATATAGATTTCCATCTCCTCGCTCGCGATCTCGTCTGCCTCCGGTACCGGATTGGCGACGAGCATGCCGCCGTCGATGCCGAGCTGTTCGCGCACCGTCTGGAAATTGGCGATGGCGGCCGGGCTGTTCAGCGACAGCGGGCTGCGGATGCCCGAGGAGCGCGACCAGAAAGCGGGGAATTCCTCGCTCTCATAGGTGACGACAGGCACGCCGCGGGTTTCCAGCACTTCCAGGGTCTTCGGAATGTCGAGGATCGCCTTGGCGCCGGCGCAGACGACGATGACGCCGGTGCGCGCCAGTTCCTCGAGATCGGCTGATATATCGAAGCTTTCTTCGGCGCCACGATGCACGCCGCCGATGCCGCCTGTGGCAAAGACACGGATGCCGGCGCGCGCCGCCGCGATCATCGTCGCCGCGACCGTGGTGGCGCCGGTGCGGCGTTCGGCGATGGCAAAGGCGAGATCGGCGCGCGACACCTTCATCACTTCGGTTGCCTTGGCGAGTTGCTCCAGTTCCGCAGCTTCAAGGCCGATATGCAGCGTGCCGTGAATGACGGCGATCGTGGCCGGCACCGCACCCTGTTCGCGAATGATCGCCTCGACGCTGCGGGCCATCTCGATATTGCCGGGATAGGGCATACCGTGGGTGATGATCGTCGATTCCAGTGCTACCAACGGCGCGCCGCGCTGCTTGGCGCTGGCGACTTCCTTCGAATAGGCTATCGGCAGAAGAGGGGAGATGGGCTTGGTCATGGTCTTGTCCTGTGATCGACAGAGCATGATGCCGAAAAGTGTGAGCGGTTTTCGGACGACATCATGCTCAACTATTTAATTAGCCGCTTCAATGCAGAATTCTGACCTCGGGAACAAGGGCAAGCGCCTCATTCAGCAGATCGGGCGTCAGATTTTCGTTGACGGCATGCCGTGACTGCACGGTCAGCGTGGCGGCCGCGGTGCCGTGGCGGACGGCTTCTTCGAGCGGCAGGCCTGATATCAATGCGGCGAGTGTGCCGGCCGCAAGAGAATCGCCGGCACCCGTAACATCGGCAACGGTGTCGGCGATCGGCGGCTGCAGCGTCACGGCGCGGCCCTCGCAAAGCACGACGAGCTCACGCCGGCCGCGGGTGACGACGGCGTTCCGGATGCCGATCTGGTTCAGCAAAGGTAGCCAGCCGGCGGCGTCTTCCGGCCGCTCACCGGCAAGGGCGGCAGCTTCAGCCTCATTCAGGAACAGGTAGTCGATATCCCCGATGCAAGGCTTCAGCCTGACGACCTTGGCCGGCGAGATGGCGATTGCCGCAACGGGCTTGCCTAGCGAGCGTGCCTTTGCGACGATCGCCGCGATCGTCTCTTCCGGCAGGTTGGCGTCGACGAGGATGAAATCATGCGCGGCGAAGGCCTCCCGCACCCAGCGGATGGAGAGACGCCGCGGCACGAAGAAGCGATAAAGATCCATGTCGGCGAGGGCGATCACCAGATTGCCGTCCTTCTCGATGATCGCCGTGTAGCTCGGCGTCTTGCGGTCGAGGAAGACGAAGGGCCGGTCGTCGATGCCGGCGAAATCGGCAGCTTCTCCGACCGTCTCGCCCATCGGATCGCCGCCGCGCGGCGAGATCATCGTCACCTGAAAACCAAGTCTTGCCAGGTTGCGCGCCGCATTGAAACCGCCGCCGCCCGGCTCCTCGAACCAGGTGCCGGGATTGCTGGCGCCAGGCGCCGTCTCTCCGGAGATTCGGCCGCGCCGGTCGATATGGGCGCCGCCGAGAACAAGAATCTTTTTCTTCATCCGATCGGCTCTCCCGATGCCCGAAGGACGAATCGATACGGTGCGCCCTGCCGCGGCCGAGTCGGCACTTTTGGCCTAAGCCGTTGCTTTTCATTGATAAAACAAATGCAGAACACGTGTCGTTTTACCTTTTTCTTTCAACTGTTTGATCGCCTATTGCGAGAATGGAACAAATGGGGTACAAACTCGACATTGCTTGAGCGGCTTCAATAACCTAAAGGTGGATCGGATGTCTCAGAATTCATTGCGGCTGGTAGAGGACAAATCGGTGGACAAAAGCAAGGCGCTTGAAGCGGCACTCTCACAGATAGAGCGGTCGTTCGGCAAGGGCTCGATCATGAAACTCGGCTCCAACGAGAATGTTGTCGAGATCGAGACGATCTCGACCGGCTCGCTTGGTCTCGATATTGCACTCGGCGTTGGTGGCCTGCCGAGGGGCCGCATCATCGAGATCTACGGGCCGGAAAGCTCCGGTAAGACGACGCTTGCATTGCAGACGATTGCCGAAGCGCAGAAGAAGGGTGGCATCTGCGCCTTCGTCGATGCCGAACATGCGCTCGATCCCGTCTATGCCCGCAAGCTTGGCGTCGACCTGCAGAACCTTCTGATCTCGCAGCCCGATACCGGCGAGCAGGCGCTCGAAATCACCGATACGCTGGTGCGCTCCGGCGCCGTCGACGTTCTCGTCGTCGACTCGGTCGCGGCACTGACGCCGCGTGCCGAAATCGAAGGCGAGATGGGCGACAGCCTTCCCGGCCTGCAGGCGCGACTGATGAGCCAGGCGCTGCGCAAGCTCACCGCTTCGATCTCCAAGTCGAACACCATGGTGATCTTCATCAACCAGATCCGCATGAAGATCGGCGTTATGTTCGGTTCGCCGGAAACGACGACCGGCGGCAATGCGCTGAAGTTCTATGCCTCCGTGCGCCTCGACATCCGCCGCATCGGCGCGGTCAAGGAGCGCGAAGAGGTGATCGGCAACCAGACCCGCGTCAAGGTCGTGAAGAACAAGATGGCGCCGCCCTTCAAGCAGGTCGAGTTCGACATCATGTATGGCGAGGGTGTTTCCAAGACCGGCGAACTGGTCGATCTCGGCGTCAAGGCCGGCATCGTCGAGAAGTCGGGCGCCTGGTTCTCCTATAACAGCCAGCGTCTCGGCCAGGGCCGTGAAAACGCCAAGACCTTTCTGCGCGACAATCCGGATCTCGCCCGCGAGATCGAACTGTCGCTGCGCCAGAATGCTGGCCTGATCGCCGACCGCTTCCTGCAGAACGGCGGACCAGAGCCCGATGACGGTGATGGCGATGCCACTGCGGAAATGTAATTTTCGCGCCTAAACTCATCGGACAGTTCCAACCGGCCGCATTCCTGATGAGAATGCGGCCGGTTTTGTTTGTCTGCTGGACAGTGGCGGGGGCGAACGTTAAAAGCCGATGGATTTAAATTTACCTGCCTCCGGCAGCATTGAAGGGCATAGCATGAGCGGCGTGAACGATATCCGGTCGACCTTCCTCGACTATTTCAAGAAGAACGGCCATGAGATCGTTCCGTCGAGCCCGCTCGTGCCGCGCAACGACCCGACGCTGATGTTCACCAATGCCGGCATGGTGCAGTTCAAGAACGTCTTCACCGGCCTCGAAAAACGTCCCTATTCGACGGCGACGACTTCGCAGAAATGCGTGCGCGCCGGCGGCAAGCACAACGACCTCGACAATGTCGGTTATACTGCACGCCACCTGACCTTCTTCGAGATGCTCGGCAACTTCTCCTTCGGCGACTATTTCAAGGAGAATGCGATCGAGCTTGCCTGGAAGCTCGTTACCGAAGGCTTCGACCTTCCGAAGAACCGTCTGCTGGTGACCGTTTATTCCGAGGACGAGGAAGCTGCGACGCTGTGGAAGAAGATCGCCGGCTTTTCCGACGACAAGATCATCCGCATCTCGACCTCGGACAATTTCTGGCAGATGGGCGATACCGGCCCCTGCGGCCCGTGCTCGGAAATCTTCATCGACCAGGGTGAGAATGTTTGGGGTGGCCCTCCGGGCTCACCGGAGGAAGATGGCGACCGGTTCCTGGAATTCTGGAACCTCGTCTTCATGCAGTTCGAGCAGACCGAACCTGGCGTTCGCAACCCGCTGCCTCGCCCGTCGATCGATACCGGCATGGGGCTGGAGCGTATGGCCTGCATTCTGCAGGGCGTTCAGAGCGTGTTCGACACTGATCTCTTCCGCACGCTGATCGGCACCATCGAGGACACGATGGGCGTCAAGGCGGAAGGCAGCGCCAGCCACCGCGTCATCGCCGACCATTTGCGCTCCTCAGCCTTCCTGATCGCCGACGGCGTGCTTCCGTCGAATGAGGGCCGCGGTTATGTGCTGCGCCGCATCATGCGCCGCGCCATGCGCCATGCACAGCTGCTCGGCGCCAAGGAACCGCTGGTCTACAAGCTGCTGCCGACGCTGGTGCAGCAGATGGGCCGCGCCTATCCGGAACTGGTGCGCGCCGAGGCGCTGATCTCGGAAACGCTGAAGCTGGAGGAAAACCGCTTCCGCAAGACGCTGGAACGCGGCCTGTCGCTTCTGTCGGACGCGACGACGGATCTTTCCAAGGGCGATATGCTGGATGGTGAGACCGCCTTCAAGCTCTACGACACCTACGGCTTCCCGCTCGATCTGACGCAGGATGCGCTGCGTGCCCGTGAGATCGGCGTCGACATCTCCGGCTTCACCGATGCGATGCAGCGCCAGAAGGCCGAAGCCCGCTCGCACTGGGCCGGTTCCGGCGAGAAGGCGACGGAAACCGTCTGGTTCGAGCTCAAGGAAAAACACGGCGCCACCGAATTCCTCGGCTATGACACCGAAACGGCTGAAGGCGTCGTGCAGGCGATCGTCAAAGAGGGCGCGGTTTCCACCGAGGCCAAGG
Organism: Rhizobium sp. PEPV16; assembly: GCF_008919455.1. Lineage (NCBI taxonomy): Bacteria > Pseudomonadati > Pseudomonadota > Alphaproteobacteria > Hyphomicrobiales > Rhizobiaceae > Rhizobium > Rhizobium sp. PEPV16. The sequence goes on along the minus strand of NZ_VSZV01000349.1, from coordinate 23,961 downwards.
CCGGCGACAAGGTGCAGATCGTGGTTAGCCAGACACCGTTCTACGGCGAATCCGGTGGCCAGATGGGCGATACCGGCGTGATCTCGTCCGACCACGGCAAGATCGAGATTTCGGATACGCAGAAGAGGGGCGAAGGCCTGTTCGTGCATCAGGGTACTGTCATCGACGGCGTGTTCAAGGACGGCGATGCCGTGGTGCTGACGGTCGATCATGCCCGCCGTTCGCGGCTGCGCGCCAACCACTCTGCGACCCACCTGCTGCATGAGGCGCTGCGCGAAGTGCTCGGCACCCATGTTGCCCAGAAGGGCTCGCTGGTGGCACCCGAGCGCCTGCGCTTCGATGTCTCGCATCCGAAGCCGATGTCGGCCGAGGAGCTCAAGATCGTCGAAGATATGGCAAACGAGATCGTGCTGCAGAATTCGCCGGTTACTACGCGGCTGATGAGCGTTGACGATGCGATCGCCGAAGGCGCGATGGCGCTGTTCGGCGAAAAATACGGCGATGAAGTCCGGGTCGTGGCGATGGGCGAGGGCGTGCGTGGCGCCAAGGCCGGCAAGCCCTATTCGATCGAACTCTGCGGCGGCACGCATGTCGGGGCCACCGGCCAGATCGGCCTGATCCGCGTTCTCGGCGAAAATGCCGTCGGCGCCGGCGTTCGCCGTATCGAGGCCGTCACCGGCGAATCGGCGCGGGAATATCTGGCCGAACAGGATGAACGCGTGAAGACGCTTGCCGCCTCGCTGAAGGTGCAGCCGGGCGAAGTGCTGGCGCGTGTCGAAGCGCTGATGGACGAGCGCCGCAAGCTCGAAAAGGAGCTGGCTGATGCCAAGCGCAAACTCGCCATGGGCGGCGGGCAGGGCGGCTCGGTCGATGCCGTGCGCGAAGTCGCCGGCGTCAAGTTCCTCGGCAAGGCGATTTCGGGCGTCGATCCCAAGGATTTGAAAGGGCTTGCCGATGACGGCAAGACCAGCATCGGGTCGGGCGTCGTTGCGCTCGTCGGCGTGTCCGACGACGGCAAGGCAAGTGCTGTGGTGGCGGTGACACCGGATCTCGTGCAGCGCTACAGCGCCGTCGATCTCGTCCGCATCGCATCTGCCGCCCTTGGCGGCAAGGGCGGCGGCGGCCGCCCCGACATGGCGCAGGCCGGCGGCCCCGACGGATCGAAGGCCGACGAGGCGATCGAGGCGGTTGCCGTGGCACTCGCCGGCTGAATTGCCGCCTGACAACAGTTTGAAATTCAAACCGGCTGCGAGATCATGGATTTCGCAGCCGGTTTTGTTTTCATCGACCCGTGGCCACGCGATGTTCAGTTTCGCGACTGCAACGCCAGGCGGCAGGCGAGCCCGGTGAAGACCGTTGCCAGAATGTATTGCGGTAACTTCGGGAAACGGCTCGCCGATTGGAGTTTCGAACGGATCGTGCTTCCGAGGAAAATCACGGCGCCATTCACGACGAGGCCGATTCCGTTCAGGATGCTTGCAAGTATCAGCATCTGCATCGTCAGCGACCCGGCAGACGCATTCACGAATTGTGGAAAGAGCGCCATGACGAAGAGCGCCATCTTCGGATTGAGCAGATTGGTGGCAAGGCCCGCAAAGAAGATGCGCCGGCCCGACAGTCGCTTCAGCGTCGATGCCGGCTGAAAGGCGATGCCTTCCGAGCGGACCGTCTTGTAGGCGAGATAGAAAAGATAGCAACAGCCGGCCCAGCGCACCGTTTCATAGGCGGCCGGCACGGTTATGAAGAGCTGCGACAGCCCAAAGGCTGCGGCAAGGGCGTGGCAATAGGTGCCGAGCGCGATGCCGGCATAGGTCAGGAAGCCGGCAGCGCGTCCCTGGCTGATGCTGCGGGAGGCGATCAGCAGCATGTCGGGACCGGGCGTGGCGGTCAGCACCAGCGCTGCGGCGGCAAAGAGCATTAATGTTGAAAAATCCGGCATCTATCATTCCTTTTGGGTTCGAGCCGGAATTCCGGTCTACGCAGGATTCGCCGAAGGTTCAAGTCAGCAGGATTTGTCAAATCGGGTTATGGTTCTCTCAAGCCGATCGATTTGCACGAGGTTCCGACATGAATGGCGACACGGCATGGGCACTTTATGAAAACCGTCTGAGGCGGGTTTCGGCCTATATTCACGACCACCTCGACGAGGAGCTGGATATGGAGCGCCTTGCCGAAATCGCCTGCATGTCGAGCTATCACTGGCACAGGATCTACCGGGCGATTTATGGCGAGACGCTGGCGGCCACCGTCAAGCGGCTCAGGCTGCATCACGCGGCGGGCGAGATCGTCCGCACGGAACTTGCCGTCAGTGAAATTGCGAAGCGATCAGGCTATCCCAATCTCCAATCCTTCAATCGTATTTTCAAGTCGGTCTACGGCATGCCGCCGGCCCGCTACCGGAAAGAGGGAAGCCACACAGCCTATGAGCCCTCACCTAACGGAAAGACCAAAGCCATGTTAGACGTTACCATACGCGAGATCGGGCCGATCGAGTTGATCGGCGTTGCCCATACCGGCTCCTACATGCAGATCGACAAGGCCTTCGAGACGCTGTTCGGCACGCTTTACGCCCGCGGCCTCGCCAAGCCCGACATGCGGATGATCGGCGTCTATCTCGACGATCCCGATCTTGTGCCGGAGGAAAAGCTGCGCTCAATCGCCTGCGTCACCGGCGCTGCCGAAGTGCCGTCGGCGTCACCCTTCGAGCGGCGCACGATCGACGGCGGCGATTATGCGGTGCTGCGCCACAAGGGTCCCTATGCCGACATGTCCAAGTCCTATCAGTGGCTCTTTGCCGAATGGCTGCCGAAATCCGGCCGGCAGCTGAAGGACAGTGTCATGTTCGAGGAATATCTCAACAATCCGCGCGAGGTGTCGCCGACCGAGCTTTTGACGGATATTCACATGCCGCTCGTCTGACGCCCCGATCGGGAGCGCGGCGGATCTGCCGTGCCTTCGAGACTCAGGCGGCCTGCATGGTCTTGACGGCTTCGTCGTCAAGGGCGTTCGCCCGCTTGTAGGCCTCGCGCTGGCTGATGCGGCCGACATAGTCGAGGAAGGCTTGGCGTCTTTCGATGCCGCCGAATCCGATGCCCCAGCCGATATGGGAGCCGACATAGACGTCGGCGGCGGTGAAACGCTCGCCGGTGATGTAGGTCGAAGCGGAGACGGCTTTCTCGAGTGTGTTCATGACGTCGCCGAAACTGCCGCAGCCGGCCATGCGCAGGCGTTCCTTCGGAATTTCGAAGCCGAGAGCCTTCATCGTCACCGCCGATTCGAGCGGACCGGCGGCAAAAAACATCCAGCGATAATAGCGGGCGCGCTCCTCCGGCCTCGGCGCCAGCGCCTTTTCGGGGAAGGTCTCGGCCAGATAGGCGCAGATCGCCGCGCATTCGGTGACGATGGTGTCGCCATGGCGGATCGTCGGCACCTTGCCCATCGGATTGACCGCGAGATATTCCGGCGCCTTCATGGTTTCGCCGAAGGTCAGGAGTTCGGTGCGATAGGGCTGGCCGATCTCCTCCAGCATCCAGCGCGCGATGCGGCCGCGCGACATCGGGTTCGTATAGAATACCAATTCTTCGGTCATGACGTCCTCCTCGTGTTGCCGTTATTTGGTCCCACGGAATCAATAGCGCAGCGATGTCTGCCTGCAAGGCCCGATCGTCAGAGCGCCTTGCGATATTGGATGAAGCCGGAGCGCTCGGCGATCCTGTCATAGAGCCGGCGGGCCGTTGCATTGGTCTCGTGGGTCATCCAATAGAGCCTGCCTGCGCCGTTGGCGCGGGCGAGGTCGGCGACGGCCTCGATCAAAGCGGCACCGGTACCGAGCCCGCGCTGGCTGTTGTCGACATAGAGATCCTGCAGGGAGCAGGTCCATTGCGGCAGCCAGCAGGAACGGTGAAAGATGGCATGGACGATGCCGACAAGCTGGCCGTCTTCGTCAAAGGCGCCGAGCGCATGCATCGGTTCGTCAGGATCGTGGAAACGAGCCCAGGTGAGATCCGTGGTTTCGGGCGGGATGACCACTTCGTAGAAGCGCTGATAGGCCTCCCAAAGGGGTTCCCAAGCGGCTCGGTCAAAGGGTTCGAGCGGTCGCAGGATGGCCGTCATCGGTTCATTCTCCCAAAATGAAAACGGCGGGGAAATCCCCGCCGCTTCGATGTTATCTCGGAAAGGCCGGCTTACGCCATGGCCTTCTGCAGGTTCTGATCGATCTTGTCGAGGAATGCGGTGGTCGAGAGCCACGGCTGGTCGGGGCCGATCAGCAGCGCCAGGTCCTTGGTCATGAAACCGGATTCGACGGTGTCGACGCAGACCTTTTCGAGCGTCGCGGCGAAGCGGGCGAGTTCGGCATTGTCGTCGAGCTTGGCGCGGTGCGCCAGGCCGCGGGTCCAGGCGAAGATCGAGGCGATCGAGTTGGTCGAGGTTTCCTGGCCCTTCTGGTGCTGGCGGTAGTGGCGGGTGACCGTGCCGTGAGCGGCTTCGGCTTCGACCGTCTTGCCGTCGGGCGTGAGCAGAACCGAGGTCATCAGGCCGAGAGAGCCGAAGCCCTGGGCGACGGTATCGGACTGGACGTCGCCGTCATAGTTCTTGCAGGCCCAGACGTAGCCGCCAGACCACTTGAGCGCCGAGGCGACCATGTCGTCGATCAGACGGTGTTCGTAGGTGATGCCGGCTTCCTTGAACTGATCCTTGAATTCGGTCTCGTAGACTTCCTCGAAAATGTCCTTGAAGCGGCCGTCATAGGCCTTGAGGATGGTGTTCTTGGTCGACAGGTAGACCGGCCACTTGCGCATCAGGCCATACATCATCGAAGCGCGGGCAAATTCGCGGATCGATTCATCGAGGTTGTACATCGCCATGGCAACGCCGGCGCCCGGTGCGTTGAAGACTTCCTTCTCGATGACGGTGCCGTCTTCGCCGACGAACTTGATCGTCAGCTTGCCCTTGCCGGGGAACTTGAAATCGGTGGCGCGGTACTGGTCGCCGAAGGCGTGGCGGCCGACGACGATCGGCTTGGTCCAGCCGGGAACGAGGCGCGGCACGTTCTTGCAGATGATCGGCTCGCGGAAGATGACGCCGCCGAGGATGTTGCGGATCGTGCCGTTCGGGCTCTTCCACATTTCCTTGAGGTTGAATTCCTTGACGCGGGCTTCATCCGGCGTGATCGTTGCGCACTTGATGCCGACGCCGTACTTCTTGATGGCGTTGGCGGCGTCGACAGTGACCTGGTCGTTGGTGGCGTCGCGGTTTTCGACCGAGAGGTCGAAATAGTCGATGTCGAGGTCAAGATACGGATGGATCAGCTTATCCTTGATGAGCTGCCAGATGATGCGCGTCATTCCATCGCCGTCGAGATCGGCGACGG
>NZ_VSZV01000349.1:18446-18580 GCF_008919455.1 Rhizobium sp. PEPV16 | reverse complement strand
TGTCCTTGAAGCGGCCGTCATAGGCCTTGAGGATGGTGTTCTTGGTTGACAGATAGACCGGCCACTTGCGCATCAGGCCGTACATCATCGAAGCGCGGGCAAATTCGCGGATCGATTCGTCGAGATTGTACATG
>NZ_VSZV01000349.1:18115-18436 GCF_008919455.1 Rhizobium sp. PEPV16 | reverse complement strand
GATTGGCGACCTTGATCTTGTTCATGTATCTGCCTCGTTCGAGCTTGAATGGGGACGGGGTCCCGGGTGGGTGATGTGATGAGGAGCGCTGCTGGCGCCACAGGCTGGCCTCGCCAATACCCGCGTCGTGATCACGCGCTGATCATCCGCTCCAGCTCATCCATGTCGGGGACGATGATATGTCGAAACTTCTCGATGCGAATGACGCCGCTCTTGCGCAGCCTGGTCATCTGGCGGCTGACGGTTTCGATCGTCATCCCGAGAAAATCGGCGATCTCGGCGCGGGACAGCGGCAGGTCGAAAGCGGTGGTCGTGGCGGTC
>NZ_VSZV01000349.1:17773-18105 GCF_008919455.1 Rhizobium sp. PEPV16 | reverse complement strand
CTTGCGCAGCCTGGTCATCTGGCGGCTGACGGTTTCGATCGTCAATCCGAGGAAATCGGCGATCTCGGCGCGGGATAGCGGCAGGTCGAAGGCGGTGCTTGTGGCCGTTTGCGGTTCGGCGTGGGTGGCGATGAGGTGGAGCAGGCTTGCGACCTTCTCCTCGGCGGTGCGTCGGCCGAGCGTCAGCATCCATTCGCGCGCGGCATCCAGCTCCTTCAGCGCCTGATCGTGCAGGCTGCGCTGCAGTTCCGGCGTCTCCGATATCATGCGGTCGAGCAGGTCGCGGGGGAAGACGCAGATTTCGGCGTCGGTCGCAGCCTGAGCCGAAAGCA
>NZ_VSZV01000349.1:4431-17763 GCF_008919455.1 Rhizobium sp. PEPV16 | reverse complement strand
GATTGGCGACCTTGATCTTGTTCATGTATCTGCCTCGTTCGAGCTTCAATGGGGACGGGCGTCCCGGGTGGGTGATATGATCCGGAGCGCTATAGCATTGTGAACCCAGAACGCAAAGCTGCAAGGGGTTCGACAATGCGTTTTTGCCGCCATTGCCAAGCGCCGGAAATTGGCTAGTGTCCGCCTCGATCTGCCGCCCCGGACATTCGACCATGAAGACAATCGCCGTTGTTATCGCATGCCTTATCGCCTTTTCAGATACCGGCTATGCCGCTGATGCGACCGCTCCAGTCAAAGAGATCATGGACGCGACCAGGAGCAACTGGGCCGACAATAACAGCGACTGGATCGACATCTTCGACGCGAGCCGGCTTGACCAACTCTACAGCCGCGATTTCGTCGCGAAATACCAGGCGGCGGCGCAGTTTCCCGCCGTCGACGACGACGGCATTTCGCCCTTCGACTACGACGTCATCGTCAACGGCCAGGATGCCTGCCCGCTGGAGGATCTGACGATGGTGGCAGCGCCTGTGGTCGACGGCGTGGCCGAGGTGACCGTGCGCTTCCGAAAATCCGCCTGCTCGGATGCGCCCGATGCCAAGGACTATACGACCGTTCATTTCGAGGTGGTCGAAGAAGGCGGCAAGCCCGTCATTGACGATATCGTCACCGAGAATATCGAAACGCAGGCGCGCGATTCCCTGAAGGCGACGATGGCGCTGATTGCCAAGGGCCGATAGGCGCGCGACATTCGCGAGCATCGGGATTCGATCTCGGGCGGTTTGATTTCCGCTCTCGCGGCGGTATCTGTCGATCCCTGGGCAGCACGAGGGGCTCTTGCACTTGTTTTCCGGTTTTCAGTTCCGCGACTGGCTGCTTGCCAACGATCCGGCGCTTTCGCGCCTGCGCATGGCTTCGCGGGTGACGCTGACGATCGTCCTCTCCTTCGCCATCCTGTTCGCCATCCAGAAGTTGATCGTGCCGCTGCCGACGGCGGCCTTCGGTCTCGGCATCGTGCTGTCGATCGAGGGCGGGGTGGCTGTTCGCGACAAGGGCAATACGCGACAGCTGGTGACGCGGCTTTTCGGTTGCGTCGCAAGCCTTGGCGTCGTCGCCATCGCGGCGGGCCTCGAGGAACGGCGTTTTCTCTCCGATCTCGTCTTCCTGGTGGTGATCGCGCTTGCATCGGCGGGCCGCGTGTTCGGGCCGCGCGGTTTTGCAATCGGCATGTTCGCCTTCACCTCCTATTTCATGGGGTCCTATTTCCGGCCTTTTCTTGCCGAGCTGCCTGATGTGGCGATCGGCCCCGTCGTCTCGGTGCTCGTTGGCCACCTGGTGAGAGCCGTGCTCCTGCCGGACGACTGGCGGCGCGACCTGCTGCGCTCGCTCGAAAGCGTGCGCGGCCGAATCAACCAGATCCTTTTCAAGCTCGCCGCCCTTGCCGGCGGCGCCGAGATCGGCGAAGCCGACCGGCAGGAGCTGCGCCAGTTGGAAGACCGGCTGAAGGATGTGGTGCTGATGGCCGAAACCTTCATTCCACGCCCGGCCGGCGGGGTTTTCGATGCCGCCGCCGATCCTGCCGCAGAGCTGGCGATCCGGCTCTTCGATGCGCATCTTGCCGCCGAGAGCGCGATTGTGCTGAGCTTCCAGAGCCCGCCGCCCTTCGCACTCGTCCATGCGGTGATCGAGGCGGATGCAACCCAACTTGCACCCTATAGTGCCATGGCGGAAGCCATCAAAGACGAGCCGCAAGGCGAAACCGTGCGGGCGCTGCTCTGGCTCGGCGAGGCGCGGCAGCAATTGACGCAGGCGATTGGCGAGGGGCAGGCTTCCGGCTTTGCCGGCATCGATGCCGTCAAGGACACGGCACAGCCCGAGAAGATCGACTTTTCATTCGCCAATCCGCTGTTGCGCTCGGCGCTGCAGATCACGCTCGCCTCGGCGCTTGCCATGGGCTTCGGCCTGCTTCTGTCGCGCGACCGCTGGTTCTGGGCGGTGCTTGCCGCCTTCCTGGTCTTCACCAACACCAATTCGCGCGGCGACACGGCGATGAAGGCGCTGTCGCGCTCGCTCGGCACGGTGTTCGGGATCGCCATCGGTCTCGTGCTGGCAACGCTGATTTCGGGTGAGCCTGACATCGCCATTCCGGTCGCCGGCATCTGCATCTTCCTCGCTTTCTATTTCCTGCAGGTCTCCTACGCGACGATGACCTTCTTCATCTCGATCGTGCTCTGCCTGGTCTACGGCATGACTGGGGTGCTGACGCTTGATCTTCTGCAACTGCGCATCGGGGAGACCTTGATCGGCGCGGTGGCCGGAACGGCGGTTGCCTTCCTGGTCTTTCCGGCTCGCACGCGCGGCGCACTTGATACAGCACTCGCCCGCTGGTTTCAGGCGCTGGACGAGTTGTTGAGCGCGATCGGCGATGGCAAGAGCGGTTTTGCGCTGATTGCGCTGTCGCAGAAGATCGACGCCTGCTACCGCGACGTAACGGTGGCGGCGCGGCCGCTCGGCTCGTCCTGGTCGGTGGTGACGCGGCCGGGCCAGATCCGCCAGACGCTGGCGATCTTCCTCTCCTGCACCTATTGGGCGCGGATCCTGGCGAAGAGTTCCACAGCGCCGGCCGAGGCCGACGAGCTGAAGAGGCTGATCGCGTCGGATCTGGTGCTGATGAATGATGCGGCCCCGCGCGGCTCGACCTGTTTCTTCATCGAGCGCAAGGCGTCGCGGACGACAGGGCGGCACCTGCCGCTGTCGCGCGAGGGCGCGAGACTGGGGCTCGAAATGATCGGTTCGGCGCTGGAAAGGCTCTATCCGCAGGCTGACGTCTTGCCGTTTGCACCGGGCGAGGTTATTGCGCGCTCGAAACAGGGATAAGGTCATGGCAGGCACGAACAGCGAGCGTCAACTTCTGGCCGAAGGGCCGGCGATCATTCTGGTCGAGCCGCAGATGGGCGAGAATATCGGCATGGTGGCGCGTGCCATGGCGAATTTCGGTCTTGCTGAACTGCGCCTCGTCAATCCGCGCGACGGCTGGCCGAACGAGAAGGCACTGGCGACCGCCTCCAAGGCCGATCACGTCATCGAGGCAACCAAGGTCTACGATACGCTGGAGCAGGCGGTTGCCGACCTCAATTTCGTCTATGCGACGACGGCACGCGAGCGCGACGGCTACAAGCCGGTGCGCTCGCCAGTCATTGCCGCCGAGACGCTCCGCGCGAGGTTTCGCGCCGGCGAACGCACCGGCATCCTCTTCGGGCGCGAGCGCTGGGGGCTGACCAACGAGGAGGTGGCGCTTGCCGACGAGATCGTCACCTTTCCCGTCAATCCGGCCTTTGCTTCGCTGAACATCGCCCAGGCGGTGTTGCTGATGTCCTATGAATGGATGAAATCCGGCATGGAGGATCTCGGCGCCGTGCCCTTCCAGGCGATGGGGCAGACACCTTCGACCAAGGAACAGCTATTCGGTCTGTTCGACCAGCTGGAAGATGCGCTCGATGCGCGGGGTTATTTCCATCCTGCCGGGAAAAAGCCGAAAATGGTCGACAATCTGCGCGCTGTCTTATCCCGCCGGGCTTTCACGGAGCAGGAAATCAGCGTGTTGCGCGGCGTCATCTCTTCCCTCGACCGCTTCTCGCGCAAGAGCCCGCGCGGCGGCCGGTTCCCGACCGCGACCAAGGAAACACCGCCAGATGACAGCGCCGACGCATGAGCTGAAACCCGTCCTCGTCTTCGATTCCGGCATTGGCGGGCTGACCGTCCTGCGCGAGGCGCGCGTGCTGATGCCGGAACGCGGTTTCATCTATGTCGCCGACGATGCCGGTTTCCCCTATGGCGGGTGGGAGGAGCAGGCGCTGAAGGAACGGATCATCGGGCTTTTCGGCCGGCTGCTCGCGGCGCACGACCCCGAAGTCTGCATCATCGCCTGCAACACCGCCTTCACGCTTGTTGGTGCCGATCTGCGCGCCGCCTTTCCGCAAATGACCTTCGTCGGCACCGTGCCGGCGATCAAGCCGGCAGCGGAGCGCACGCGGTCCGGCCTGGTCTCGGTGCTCGCGACGCCGGGCACGGTCAAGCGCGCTTATACGCGCGATCTCATCCAGTCCTTCGCCCAGCAATGCCATGTCCGCCTCGTCGGCTCGGAGAACCTTGCGCGCATGGCGGAGGCCTATATTCGCGGCGACGCCGTCTCCGATGAGGCGGTGCTGACCGAGATCGACCAATGCTTCGTCGAAAAGGACGGACGAAAGACCGATATCGTCGTGCTCGCCTGCACGCATTATCCCTTCATGGCCAATCTATTCCGCAGACTGGCGCCTTGGCCGGTGGACTGGCTGGATCCGGCAGAAGCCATTGCCCGGCGGGCGCGCACACTCGTTCCGCAGATCGCCGACGCCGTTCACCCCGATAATTTCGACTTTGCCGTCTTTACATCCGGCAATCCCGACTTTGCGACGCGCCGGCTGATGCAGGGTTTCGGTCTCAGCACGCGATAAGGCACTGCGCGCTTTATTTCACCGATGTCATCGCGCAACATCTCTGTGGGGAATCGCGGGCGGGTGTTTGCCGCTCAAGACATAAAGGGATGCGCCGTGCCGCTGCAAAGACTTGTCATGCTGATCTTCTTTCTGCAGCCGATAGCCTTTGGCGCCTGGTTGCCGCGCATTCCTGATATCCAGGCGAAGCTTGAACTCGGCACCGCCGATCTCGCCATCGCACTTCTGGGATTGCCGATCGGCACGCTGATCACCCTGCCGTTTGCCGGCCGCCTCGTCTCGCGCATCGGCGGGCGCATGACGATCATCTATGGTTTCATCTTCTTTCTTGCCGTGGTTTCGCTTCCAGCCTTCGCGCCCAGGGTCATGCTTCTATTCTTCGCCTTGATTGTCGTTGGGGTCGCGCTTTCGACGGTGGAACTCGGCATGAATGTCGAGGCCGATGTGACGGAGAAGGCGACCGGGCTGATCATCATGAGCCGCTGCCACGGCTTCTGGAGTTTCGGCATCATGGTCGGCAGCCTGATCGGCGTTGGTGCCATAGCCATCGGGCTTTCGCCGCACTGGTCGATCCTGATCACGGCGATCGTCATCCTGCCGGCTGCGCTGATTGCCAGCCTGCGCCTGCCGAAATTGTCGGAAAGTCACCATGCGGAGAATTCGCAGGCAATGACCGGTTTCAAGCTGCCCAGTCTTGCTCTGCTCGGGATCTGCGCCTTCGTCTTCGGCGTGACGATGACCGAAGGTGCGATCGCCGATTGGTCGGCGGTCTACCTCCGCGATGTCATGAATGCAGAAGGCGCGCAAACCGGCCTCGGTTATTCGGTTTTCGCTTTCATGGTTGCGGCGGGGCGCTTCAGCGGTGATTACATGAAAGGCCGTTTCGGCGCGGTTGCCATCGCCCGTGGCTGCGGCATCGCCTCGCTTGCCGGCATGCTCGTCGTTCTCCTTGCACCGGCGACGCCGCTTGCGCTCCTCGGCTTTGCCGCAGTCGGTGTCGGCGTCTCGGTCGGGTTTCCGCTTGCGGTGACGGCCGTCGCTTCGCTGACTGACCGCCCGCCCGCTTCAAGCGTTGCGACGCTCTCTTTCGCAGCCCTGACCGGTTTTCTCATCGGGCCGCCGATCATCGGCTTTCTCGGCGAACTCTTGGGCTTGCGCGCGGGGCTTGCGGTCTTGCTGGTACCGCTTTTCGTCAGCCTGCTCTGCACACGTTTGCTAATTCCGACGCAGACGGACATGGCGGGGGACCTCGTCGAGCGCGAGGCGGTGTGAAGCCTTATTTCCCAGGGCTGGCTTTCCTGTGGGTTCTTAAAGGTTTGACGACAACGGTGCCTGCGAATCTGCTAGAGCATGATGCCGAAAAGTGTACGCGGTTTTCGGACGACATCATGCTCTATTTCTTTGATGTAGATCAGGAAACAGGTTTTAGGCCGATCGGGCCTAAAATCATCCTGATCTAGAGACGGGCCGGGAATTTGTAAGGGGAATTGGACGTGCAGGTTGGCATCGATATGGGATTGGCGTCCGGCGCTCCGGCGACGCTCGATATCGAGGAGCTGCTGGCGACACGTCTGCTCGTGCAGGGCAATTCCGGCTCCGGAAAATCGCATCTTCTGCGCCGTCTGCTCGAGCAATCGGCGCAATGGGTGCAGCAGGTCATCATCGATCCCGAGGGTGATTTCGTCACGCTCAGCGACAGGTTCGGCCACGTCGTCGTCGACGGTGAGCGCACAGAGGCGGAGTTGGCGGGCATTGCCAACCGCATCCGTCAGCATCGCGTTTCCTGCGTGCTGACGCTCGAAGGCCTCGATCTCGAAGACCAGATGCGCGCCGCCGCCGCCTTCCTCAACGGCATGTTCGATGCCGATCGCGAATACTGGTATCCGGTTCTCGTCGTGGTCGACGAGGCGCAGATGTTTGCGCCGTCGGTCGGTGGCGATGTCTCGGAAGATGCGCGCAAGATGTCGCTCGGCGCGATGACCAATCTGATGTGCCGCGGCCGCAAGCGCGGCCTTGCCGGCGTGATCGCGACGCAGCGGCTTGCCAAGCTCGCCAAGAACGTTGCGGCTGAGGCCTCGAACTTCCTGATGGGCCGCACCTTCCTCGATATCGACATGGCGCGCGCCGCCGACCTGCTCGGTATGGACCGGCGCCAGGCCGAGATGTTCCGCGACCTGAAGCGCGGCAATTTCGTCGCTCTCGGACCCGCGCTGTCGCGCCGGCCGCTGCCGATCCAGATCGGCGCGGTGGAGACCTCGGCGCGCTCCTCCAGCCCGAAACTGATGCCGCTGCCGGATGCGCCGCAGGATGTCGAAGACCTGATCTTCACGCCCGATCCGGAGGAATTCCAACGCCCGCTGGTGCGCCGCGCCCCGCCGGCGCCACGGCCGACGACCGATATTCTGGCCGAACTCTCGCGCTCAACGCCGGCTGCATCGGCCGTACCTGCGGAGGCGAGGGCGAGCCAGGTGGAAGTCTCCGCCGAGGAGCGGGAGGAGCGCCTTGCCGGTGTGCTGGCCGAGATACTGGACGATCCGGCATCCGCCTTCCGCACCGATTCGGTGCTCTACCAGGACTTTCTGGTAAGGCTGCGCATGCGTCGCGTGCCGGGACCGCCGATCGCGCTGCCGGATTTCCGCCGGCGCGTGGCGATCTCGCGCTCCGGCGTCGATGCGGCAACGGCCGCAACCGATGCCTGGGCGACGGCGCTGTCGCTGTCTTCAGGTGTCACCGACGACCTGCAGGGCGTCTTCCTGATGCTCGCCAAGGCCGCCGTCTGCGGCGAGCCGTGCCCGTCGGACGCCCGCATCGCCCGTGCCTATGGCACCCATTCCGCCCGCCGTGCGCGGCGCCTGCTCGGCTATTTCGAGGAGCAGGGCATCATCGTCGTGCACGCCGATTTTTCCGGCAAGCGTATCGTCGCTTTCCCTGATATGGACTGCCAGACGGCGCCGGGCGACGCCAACGCACCTGATGCTGGCGGGGACCCACGGCTGGCGGCGGAATAGTGGTGCTTTCGAGCTTTGCCGCTGTTGACAATTTCATGACGGCCCTCTAAAGACCGCCGCAAGCACCGGGCAGCAATGCCCGGTGTTTCATTTGACATGTCCCGTGGATCGTTCCTGTTCGCTAACCGGAACATCCTGTCAGGTCTCGGAAAAGACCAGAGGAGGGCGTGTTTCCTTCGTGCGGTTTGGCAACAAGCCGTCATAAACCTTTGAAAGGAAATACGATGAGCAAGCGCGAATCGTCCAAGTACAAAATTGACCGCCGTATGGGCGAAAACATCTGGGGCCGTCCGAAGTCCCCGGTAAACCGCCGCGAATACGGCCCGGGCCAGCACGGCCAGCGCCGCAAGGGCAAGCTTTCGGACTTCGGTGTGCAGTTGCGCGCCAAGCAGAAGCTCAAGGGCTACTACGGTGACCTGCGCGAAAAGCAGTTCCGCGCGATCTTCGCCGAAGCCGACCGCCGCAAGGGCGACACTTCTGAAAATCTGATCGGCCTGCTGGAATCGCGCCTCGACGCAATCGTCTATCGCGCCAAGTTCGTTCCGACGGTCTTTGCTGCCCGCCAGTTCGTCAACCATGGCCACGTCTCGGTCAACGGTGTGCGCGTCAACATCGGTTCCTACCGTTGCAAGGCCGGCGATGTCATCGAAGTTCGCGAAAAGTCGAAGCAGCTGGTGATCGTTCTGGAAGCCGTCAGCCTCGCAGAGCGCGACGTTCCTGATTACATCGAAGTCGATCACAACAAGATGGTCGCAACCTTCGGCCGCGTTCCGACGCTCAGCGACGTTCCGTTCCCGGTCGTCATGGAACCGCATCTGGTCGTCGAATTCTACTCGCGTTAATGCATTCGTCTCGCAGTCGAAACCGATTGCGAGACAACAGCATGCGTCGATATACGGAAAGCCGCTCTTTCGAGCGGCTTTTTTGCGATCTGGAGAGAAGCAATGGCAGATTTGCAGGCGACCCTCGATAGCATCTACGCCGATATCCAGCCGCGGATCGGCGAGGGCAAGGTGGCGGACTATATTCCGGAGCTCGCCAAGGTCGACCCGAAGCAGTTCGGCATGGCGATCGTCACCGTCGACGGCAAAGTCTATCGCGTCGGCAATGCCGATACCGCCTTCTCGATTCAGAGCATATCGAAGGTCTTCATGCTGACGCTGGCGCTCGGCAAGGTCGGCGAGGGGCTGTGGAAGCGGGTCGGGCGCGAACCCTCGGGATCGGCTTTCAACTCGATCGTCCAGTTGGAGCATGAGAGCGGCATCCCCCGCAACCCCTTCATCAATGCCGGCGCGATCGCCGTCAGCGACGTCGTCATGGCCGGCCATGCGCCGCGCGAGGCAATCGGCGAGCTGCTGCGCTTCGTGCGTTATCTCGCCGATGACGAGTCGATCACCATCGACGACAAGGTGGCGCGCTCGGAAACGCAGACGGGATACCGCAATTTCGCGCTTGCCAACTTCATGCGCGCCTACCGCAATCTCGACCATCCGGTCGACCATGTGCTCGGCGTCTATTTCCATCAATGCGCGCTGTCGATGAGCTGCGAGCAGCTCGCCCGCGCCGGGCTGTTCCTGGCGGCGCGCGGCAGTAATCCAACGACCGGCCATTCGGTGGTCTCGCCGAAGCGGGCGCGTCGCATCAATGCGCTGATGCTGACCTGCGGCCATTACGATGGCTCGGGTGACTTCGCCTATCATGTCGGCCTGCCCGGCAAGAGCGGCGTCGGCGGCGGCATCTTCGCGGTGGCGCCGGGCATAGCCTCCATCGCGGTGTGGTCGCCGGGGCTGAACAAGGTCGGCAATTCACAGCTCGGCGCTGCGGCATTGGAGATGCTTGCGGCGCGCACCGGCTGGTCGGTTTTCGGCGATTGACGCTGTGTTACCAGGCGGGTTTCTGCTAGAGCAAATGTGGAATTTCTGTAGGACGAAGCAATGAATATCGCAGCCAAGATCGCCGATGATTTGGAAACCGGCGAAGCCGACACCAGCGGCCATGCGCTGTTTGCCGATGCACCGCGCTCGGTCTCCTTCAACAAGCTGCGCAAACGCCTGCTCCGGCAGGTGCGCCAGGCCTTCGACGATTTCGACATGCTGAAGGGCCAGAAGCGCTGGCTGGTCGGCCTTTCCGGTGGCAAGGATTCTTACGGGCTGCTGGCGCTGCTGCTCGATCTCAAATGGCGCGGCCTGCTGCCGGTCGAACTCATCGCCTGCAATCTCGATCAGGGACAGCCGAATTTTCCGAAGCACGTGCTGCCGGACTATCTCACCAAGATCGGCGTCCGCCACCGGATCGAATATCGCGACACCTATTCGATCGTGAAGGAGAAAGTGCCTGAAGGCGCCACCTATTGTTCGCTCTGTTCGCGGCTGCGGCGCGGCAATCTCTACCGCGTCGCGCGGGAAGAGGGTTGCGATGCGCTGGTGCTCGGCCATCACCGCGAGGACATTCTCGAAACCTTCTTCATGAATTTCTTCCATGGCGGCCGGCTTGCCTCGATGCCGGCCAAGCTTTTGAACGACGAGGGCGACCTGATGGTGCTGCGGCCGCTCGCCTATGCCGCCGAAGACGACCTCGCGAAATTCGCCGCCGCCATGCAATTTCCGATCATCCCCTGCGATCTCTGCGGCTCGCAGGACGGGCTGCAGCGCAATGCGATGAAGGATATGCTTGCCGATATCGAGCGGCGGATGCCGGGCCGCAAGGATACGATGCTGCGGGCGCTTTCGCATGTGAACCCGTCGCATCTGCTCGACCCGAAACTCTTCGACTTTTCCACCCTTGGTGTCACCGATCCTTCATGAATGGCCGGCTACTGCATAATTCCTTAAATCGGAATCGATTGAAGGATAAAATTATGCAGCAATTTAGAGTGTTACAGCGTCCTTTGCGCGTCTAAAAAGACGCGCGGCGCTGTAAGCAGGCTGGCTATTGAATGAAGGCAGGATTTCGCATGATTATTTCAGACCAGGATATTCTCTTTCTCGGCGATTGCGTCAGAGAGGCGGCGCAAGCCGAGATCATGCCGCGTTTCCGCAATCTCGGCGCTGCCGATGTTTCGGAAAAGACTTCGGCAATCGATCTGGTGACGCAGGCGGACGTGCTTGCCGAACACCGGATCACCGCGGCGCTGAGACAGCGCTTTCCCGCAGCACTCGTCGTCGGCGAGGAGGCTTATGACGCCGACCGGTCTGTCGTACCGGCCCTTGCCGATGCCGAGCTCGCCTTCGTCATCGACCCTGTCGACGGGACGTTCAATTTCGCCGCCGGGCTTCCTGTCTTCGGGACCATGTTGGCGGTGACCGTCAGGGGCGAAACGGTCGCCGGCATCATTCATGATCCCGTTCTCGGCGACACGGTGACCGCGATCAAAGGCGCGGGCACCTTCCTGACGCGCCAGGACGGGCAATCGACAAAGCTACAGGTGGCGGAGCCTGCTAGCCTGAACCAGATGGTCGGCGGCATGTCGTGGGGGCATATGGATGAACCGGATCGCTCGCGTATCTGCGCCAACATGGCAAAGATCCGGATGACCTTCGCCTTCAACTGCTCGGCCTACGAATATTGGATGGTTGCCTCCGGCAAGCTGCATTTCATCGGCCATACGAAACTGATGCCCTGGGATCACCTGGCCGGCGTACTCGCGCATCAGGAGGCCGGCGGCCATACGGCGAAATTCGACGGCACGCCCTATCGCCCCGGAGAGACCGTGGGCGGTATCATCTCCGCGCCCGACAAGGAGAGCTGGCAGCTCATTCGGCGCGAGATCGTCGGCATCTGATTCAAGCTTCTCGAAAGACCTAAGCGTAAGGATTTGACATGACTTCGACTGTCGACGTGACCGTTCTTGCCGATCTGCTGCGCCGCGCGGCGAAGGCGGAGATCCTGCCGCGCTTTCGCCGGCTCGGCCAGCACGATGTGCGCGCCAAGAGCGAGGCGACCGATCTCGTCACCGAGGCCGATGAGCAGGCGGAACGGATGATCAAAGCGGAAGCTGCGCAACTCTGGCCGAGCGCACTGTTCCTTGGCGAAGAATCGGTCGCGGTCGATCCTGATTTGCTCGGCAGCCTCGAACATGCCGATCTCGCGATCGTCGTCGATCCGGTCGACGGCACCTTCAATTTCGCCTCCGGCATCCCGGCCTTCGGCGTCATGGCGTCCGTCATCTCCGGCGGCGAGACGGTTGCCGGCATCATTTACGATCCGATGGGCGACGACTGGGTGATGGCGGAAAAGGGCGGCGGCGCCTGGCTGCGGCGGCCGGATGGCGGCGCCGAGCGGCTCTCGGTCGCAGCGCCCGTGGGACTGGAGCATATGGTCGGCATGGCCTCGACAGGCTACCTGCCGCAGGAGAAGCGGGCCGAAGTGCTCGCCAATCTCGCCAAAGTGCGCTTCCTTACGAATTACCGCTGCGCCGCCCACGAATACCGCACCTTTGCCGGCGGCCATGTGCATTACCTCATGTACAACAAGCTGATGCCTTGGGATCACCTTGCCGGCACGCTGATCTCGCAGGAGGCAGGCGCCTATGCGGCGCGCTTCGACGGCTCGCCCTACCTGCCGCATCATCTCGACGGCGGGCTGCTGATTACCCCCGACAAGGCCTCGTGGGACGTGCTGCGGCGTGAGGTCTTCACGGTCTGAACCCGCCGTTCCGGTGAGCTTCAGACTTGCTGAGACAGTTGTCCAACTCCTCTTTCGTCATGCTCGGGCTTGTCCCGAGCATCTGCAATTCGTTGATATGCAGCAGATCCTCGGCACAAGGCCGAGGATGACGTCGAGTGAAGAACGTTTGTCAACAAACGGAAGTGTCCGGGTCCGGTACTCATCGCATTCAAAAATGCGCAGCACCCGGATCGAGCTGTGGACTGTCGCCGGGGTGGGTGAAGAGCTTGCCGTTTTCCGCCCAAAGGGTGGCTGCGATCGTCACCGCGCCGAAGAGCGCGAAGCCGCCGAAGAGGGGCTGCACCGTGCCGTTGAACATCTGGCCGACCAGGCCGCCGAGGATGGCGCCGGCCGTCGTCGAAACGAAGCCGGTGATGGCGGTCGCCGTGCCGGCGAGATTACCCATTGGCTCGAGGCAGATGGCGGTGAAATTGGTGGCGATCAGGGCAAACATCATCAGCACGATGGTGAAGATGCCGTAGGCAATGGCGAAATCGGGCTTGCCGGCCAGCGAATAAAAAAAGCCGACAGCCGATAGCGCCGTGAAAATCAGCAGGGCGGCGTGCGAGATGCGGCGCATGCCGAATTTGCGCACGAAGAAGCCGTTGGCGAAATTGGCGACGGCGATGCCGCCAGCGGTGGCCGCAAAAGCGATCGGCAGCCAGTCGCCAAGGCCGTAGACCTCGCCGAAGACCTGCTGCACCGAGATCACATAGGCGCTGATGACGCCGGTGAACATGGTGAGGCCGATCATGTAGCCGCAGGTGATGCGGTTGGTGAGCACGGTCTTGAAGCCATCCACGACAGAGGCGACCGACAGCGGCAGCCGCTCTTCCGGCGGCAGCGATTCCTTCAGCCTCAGGAGAGCCCAGACGAACAGAATGGTGGCGATGATGCCGAGCAGGATGAAGATCCAGTGCCAGTTGGCATAGAGGATGATGAGTTGGCCGACGGATGGGGCAACGATCGGCACGATCATAAAGACGATCATCACATAGGACATGACACGGGCCATTTCGCGGCCACCGAAGCAGTCGCGCACCATGGCCATGGTGGTGATGCGCACGGCCGCACCGCCAATACCTTGGACAAAACGCATGACGAGCAGCATTTCGAA
This sequence comes from Rhizobium sp. PEPV16, assembly GCF_008919455.1. Taxonomy (NCBI): domain Bacteria; kingdom Pseudomonadati; phylum Pseudomonadota; class Alphaproteobacteria; order Hyphomicrobiales; family Rhizobiaceae; genus Rhizobium; species Rhizobium sp. PEPV16. Next base: position 4,477 of record NZ_VSZV01000349.1, on the reverse strand, counting down.
GCTGCCGGTCGCTGCGGCGGCAAACATTCCGACAATATAGCAGGCC
>NZ_VSZV01000349.1:0-4359 GCF_008919455.1 Rhizobium sp. PEPV16 | reverse complement strand
TCCCAGGAAAAACACGCCGATGATCAGCTGCGCGTCGTTGGTATTGGTGACGCCGAGGGAATGGCCGATATTGGGCAATGCCGGCAGCATGCTGTCGATCGCCATAGCAACGCTGGCGGTCATGATGGCGATGGTAACGACGAATTCGCCAAAGCCCATGCCGATGCGGCGGGAGCCCTGGTTTTCCTGGTGCGGTTTATGCGGCGGCGTCATGTGGTGAAATCCCGGATGCGAATGAGGCCCGCCGTTCAGACGGCTGGGTTCTGCGATTGGAAGAGGCGGCCCTTTTCGGCGATGAGCACGAAGACGAGCCCGATGATCGACACGACGAAATAACCGGCGACCATCGGCAGCGCCGTCCCGTCGAAGGCCTGGCCGATGCCGGCGCCGATGATGGCGCCGCCGACCGTGCTCATGAAGCCGAGGACGGAGGAGGCGGTGCCGGCGACGTGGCCGAGCGGCTCCATAGCGAGCGAATTGAAGTTCGAGCCGATCCAGCCGAACTGGAACATGGAAAGGCCGAAGAAGGAGATGAACAGAGCGAAGGGCATCGGCTCGGTGCTGGCCATCTGGACGATCAGCCAGATGGTGTTGATGGCGATGAAGCCGATGAGCGAGCCATGCGACAGGCGGCGCATGCCGAGCTTGCCGACGAAGCGCGAATTGAAGAAGGACGACAGCGACATGAAGATCGCCACGCCGGCAAAGGCAAATGGGAAATAGACGCCGAGATCATAAATGCCGACATAGACCTGCTGGGCCGAATTGATGAAGCCGAACAGCGCGCCGAAGATGAAGGTGCTGGCAATGGTGTAGCAGAGCGCGACGCGATTGGTCAGCACCAGCTTGAAGGCGCCGAAGATCGAGCGGGCGGTGAAGGGGCGGACATTGGCGGGATGCAGGGTTTCCGGCAGGCGTAGATAGGCCCAGACGGCAATCGCCGTCGCCATGGTGGCGATGAAGAGGAAGATCAGGTGCCAGTTGCCGAAGAACATGACGATCTGGCCGGTGCCAGGCGCAATGACCGGCACGATCATGAAGACCATCATGATCAGCGACATGACTTCGGCCATCTGCCGTCCGCCATAGATATCGCGGACAATGGAGATGGTGATAACGCGGGTGGCCGCCGAGCCGATGCCCTGCACGAAACGCAGCACCAGCAGGCCGGCGAAGGAGGGAACGAAGACGATGCCGATGGCCGAAACGATGTAGACGACGAGGCCGAACAATAGCGGTGTGCGGCGACCGAAGCGATCGGAAAGCGGTCCGTAGAAAAGCTGGGCGCAGCCGAAGCCGAGCAGATAAGAAGAGACGACGAATTGCCGGTGGTTCTCGCTCTCGACGCCGAGGCTCGCGCCGATCTGCTGCAAGGCCGGGAGCATGATATCGATCGCCAGCGAGTTGATGGCCATCAGGAAGGCTGCGAGCGCGATGAATTCTCGCTTGCCCATGGGCAGGCGGCCCGCGGACACGGCTTGTGAAGAATCTGTCACAATGAAATTCCCATAAACAGGTCAAGGCGCTGCTAGCCGCAGCGCCTCGAACTCAAGAAACAGATTTGGAAACCGGGCGGACGTCCGGTGACCGGTCAGGAGGCGGCGCGCACCGCGATGCCATTTTCCTGGAGATGCTGCTGCAGTTCACCAGCCTGGAACATTTCCCGGACGATGTCACAGCCGCCGACGAACTCGCCCTTTACGTAGAGCTGCGGGATCGTCGGCCAGTTGGAATATTCCTTGATGCCCTGGCGGATTTCCGAATCGGCGAGCACGTTGACGCTCTTGTAATCGACGCCGATGTAATCGAGAATCTGCACGACCTGGCCGGAGAAACCGCACTGCGGAAACTGCGGCGTGCCCTTCATGAAAAGGACGACGTCGTTGCTCTTGATTTCGTTGCCGATGAATTCGTGAATGCCGCTCATGGGACCTAATCCTTTCAACAGGCGGGTTAAAGGCCCACCGTTTCAATCGTTGCCTTTAGATAGCATGCGACAGCAGGAATTCCAGCTGCCCGAACCAAAAAAAGACCAATTCGGGCTGGGCCTCGCTGAGGATTGTTGCCGTCGCGTTACGGTCGGAGTTTTTGCCGCTCGCCTCAGCTGCGACGCTGGCGGCTGCGGCCTGCGGCGGTGCGGCGCTTGCTGACCTGTTTGCGGGCGGGCTTGGCCTTGGCCGAGGTCGTCTTGCGCGTTGCCGTCGTCGTCGCGACGGGGCGTGTCTTACGCCTCCTGCGCTTCGTCGTGACGCGGCCGGTGGTTTTCTTCAGGATCTCCTTCAGCACGCTGTCGACGACGCCTGATATCAATTCTTTGACTAGATCGGCCACAAAACCCCTCCGTTCGTGGTGGAAACGACATGGTTGCTATTGAATTCCGGAAGAGTTCGGTTAGCAAGACGGCTTCGAGACCATGGCTGCTTTTTTGCCGATATCAGGGGCGCAGCAGCCGGGTCGCAGCAACATGCCGGCCAATCGCCCGGCCGGAAGAGCGAATGAAACTGATCGAGAAGCGGGTCGTCCTGCATTTCCCGGGCTTCGAGCCGCTTGACGGCGTTGCCCACAGGGCACGCTACGAGCGTTCGGCCAGGCAGAGTGCTGCCGTCTGGGACTATTCGGTCGAGATGGGGGCAGCGGACGAGCGGAGCGATCCGGTCAGTTTCGAAGTCAGGACGGCTGAGAGGGTAGCGGCGCCCGAGGCAGGGACCAGTTCCCCCGGCTGGCAGGCGAAGAGCCGCATCCATATGGTCGATCACGACATACTGGTGCGCAAGCTGCGTGCCGGCAACACGCTGAGCCAGATCATTGCGGGCTTCCGAAGCTGCGCCGAGATCATGTTCGAAGGCGGCATGCGGGGGTATTTCCGCCATGCCTGGCGCTTCGGCCTGTTCTTTCTGTTCCCGTTCCTACTGACGGCGCTGGCGATCGTGCTGACGGCGCAGATCGCCATCATGCCCTATGGCCTCGGCTTTTCGCCGTGGCACATGCTCTGGAGCGGGCCGCTGGCGCTCTGTTTCTTCATCTTCGCCTTCCTGCCGTTTTCCGAACGCTTCCACACGCTGCATCTCTTTGCCGATTGGGAAATGGCCGTGGCGCTCGGCCGCATGGACCGGACAGATTTCAACGATTGGCTGGAAGACCGGGCCACTGCCGTGCGCAAGGCGCTTGAAGAAGAGGCGGACGAATATGTGATCTCCTCGCATAGCATGGGATCGAGCGTCGCCGCCCATGTCATCGGCATATTGCTGGAAAGGGAGCCGGAGATCTTCAAGGGAAAGCGCGTGATGTTTGCCACACTCGGCAGCGCCATCCTGCAATGTGCGCTGATGTCATCGGCAACACTGCTTCGCGCCCGCGTCGGGCTGATCGCCCGCTGTCCCGAGATTTCCTGGCTCGACGTGCAGTGCCTGACGGATTCGATCAATTTCTACAAGGTGCCGGTCGTTGCCGTCTCCGGCCATGAGGATGCGCCCCAAGCAAAGATGATCCTGATCCGCGTCAAGCAGATGCTGACGCGCGAGCACTATCGCAAGATCCGCAAGGACCAGCTGCGCGTTCACCGGCAATATGTGCTTGGGCCAGATCTGCAGGCGCCCTTCGACTTCACGCTTTTGACATCCGGGCCGATGCCGGCCTCGGTCTTTGCCGATCCCGACGAAAAGAGAATGCCCGCCTGAGGGCCGGGCATCGTCATCCGGATTGCGTCGGGCTCTATTCCGGCGCGGAGGTCTGCAGCGCCAGAGCGTGCAGGACGCCGCCCATATTGCCCTTCAGCGCCTCGTAGACCATCTGGTGCTGTTGCACGCGGCTCTTGCCGCGAAAGGCTTCGGCGACGACTTCGGCGGCGTAGTGATCGCCGTCGCCCGCCAGATCGCGGATCGTCACCTTGGCACCGGGAATCCCAGCCTTGATCATGTCTTCGATATCGCCGGGTTTCATGGCCATGATCGTTACTCCTTGCGCATCATTCCGCAGCAAGTTCGCCGCGGCCTTCCATGAAGTTAGGGAACCACGATTCATGGGCATCGCGCAATTGCTGAATCGGCAGCGAGATGAGATCGCCGACGACGAGCGCCGTTCCTCCGACCGTACCGAGACGGCGGAAGGGAACGCCGCCACCTTCTGCATTGACGCAGACGAAATCGGCGACATCGGCAGGCAAAGTCAGCACATAGCGCGCCTGATCCTCGCCGAAGAGCAGCGCATGCGGTTCACCGTTGCCTTCGCTCAGATCGATCGTCAGGCCTTTGCCCGAGGCCATCGCCATTTCGGCGAGCGCCACGGCAAGGCCGCCAGAGGAGATGTCGTGGCAGGCGGTCGCCTGGCCGTTGCGGATGACAGAGCGGACGAAATCGCCAT
>NZ_VSZV01000090.1:0-3834 GCF_008919455.1 Rhizobium sp. PEPV16 | reverse complement strand
CTCACCATCGTCACCAAGATCGGCGCCCGGCGCGGCGCGGACGGATCGTGGATTCCGGCCTTCTCGCGCGAGGAGCTGACGGAGGCGGTACACGACAACCTCCGCAATCTCGGCCTCGATGTGCTTGATGTCGTCAATCTCAGGATCATGTTCGACGTGCACGGCCCGGCCGAAGGGTCGATCGAAGCGCCGCTGACGGTGCTCGCCGATCTTCAGCGGCAAGGCCTGGTGCGTCACGTCGGGCTGAGCAACGCCACATCCAAGCAGATCACTGAAGGGCGTGGGATCACCGAGATCGTCTGCGTGCAGAACCAGTACAATCTGGCGCATCGGGCCGACGATGCCCTGATCGACGATCTCGCGCGCGACGGCATTGCCTATGTACCATTCTTTCCGCTCGGCGGGTTCAGCCCGCTGCAGTCTTCCACCCTGTCCGATGTTGCAGCACGCCTCAACGCGACGCCTATGCAGGTGGCGCTCGCCTGGCTGCTGCGTCGCGCGGAAAACATCCTGCTGATCCCCGGCACTTCGTCCCTCGGCCATCTCAGGGAGAACCTCGCCGCCGCCGGGCTCGCGCTGCCGGATGAGGCTCTCGAGCAGTTGGACGGCGTGGCTGGCAGCGCCGCCTGATGAAGTCCGAAATCGCAGGCGCGACGTCACGCTCTCAACGCGTGCTCAGGCTTTCGCCCAGTTGCAGGCTGATGACTTCCTTTGGCGGACCGAGAGGTCGCAGGCCTTCGCCGTCCATGTAAAGAACCCTGTCGGCGGCAGCGATGGTTTCCTGCCGGTGAGCGACGACGATGCGGGTAATGCCGAGTGAGCGTATGGAATGATTGACGCGCGCTTCGTTGGCGGCGTCCATGTGAGATGTGCCTTCATCCAGGAAAAGCATTTTCGGCTTTCGATAAAGCGCGCGCGCCAGCAACACGCGCTGCTTCTGGCCGCCGGAGAGGCTCGATCCCATGTCGCCGACGAGCGTTTCATATTGCATCGGCATTTTCATGATCTCGTCGTGAATTGCCGAAGCGCGTGCGGCATCGGCAATGGCTTCGAGATCGGCCTGCTCGGCAAACAGCGTGATATTGTCCGCTATGGATCCGGCGAAGAGATTGTCGTCCTGCAGGACGGCTGCGATCTGATCGCGAAAGCTCTTGTGACCGAACTGCTGGAGGGGAAGACCGTCGACGGCCACCTCACCGGATTGAGGCAACAGCAGCCCGAGCATCACCTTGAGGAGCGTCGATTTACCCATGCCTGACGGCCCGGTGATGGCCACATGTTCGCCGGCTTCAACGGAAAAGTCGATCTCCTGGAGAACGAGGGGATCGGTTGGAGAATAGCGGTAGGAAACGCTTTTGAGCTCCATCCGTCCTTTTAATTCCGTGATGGCCATTGAACTGGGGGCAAAGCTTCTGTCATCCTCCTCCAAGGCGATATCGGCCAAGCGTTCCAGATGCAGCCGTAGCATCAAGAACGCCATGCCCTGATCAACGAGATTGCCGGCCTTTTCGAGGAACTGACCTTTATAGGCGAGGTAGGCGAAAACCATGCCGACGCTGAAGCCGCCATTCATGACGAAGCCGATTGCCAGATAGATGGTGACGACATTCTCCAGGCCGAACAACAAGGCATTGCCGGTCGTTTGCCAAATGCCGATGCGCGAGGAGCGGATGTTGGCATTGACGGCATCCGTCAACAATGTCTGCCACATGGCATGCCGCATCGTTTCACCATTGTAGAGACGAAAGGTCTGGATACCACGTATCGTCTCGATGAGCGCCGTCTGTTCCTTGCCGTGCGCGATGATACTGCCTTCCTGGGCGCGGCGCTCGAACGAGAAGGATATCAGGCGAACGACGAAATAGAGGAAGAAGGCGGTCAGCGCGATCATTGCAAGCTTGGCGCTGTAGAAGAACATGATCGCCAGCGTCGTCAGCGCGAGCAATCCATCCACCAGCGTTCCAGCAACGCCTTCCGTCAGCATTTTCTGGATCGGCGTCACCGACTGGAAGCGGGAGAGAATGTCGCCGACCTCCCGCTTCTGGAACCAGTCGAGCGGCAGCCGGAACAGTTTCCTGGCAATGTTCGAGGCGATGCCGAAGCCCAATGCCGAGCCCGCCGCCAGGATCACGAAGGAGCGAAGGAAACTCGCGCTCGCATTGAACACTGTGAACAGCCCAAAACCAAGCGCAAGCACCGCAAGCAGATCGTGGTCGAGCGCCGGCAGTGCGTTGTCTATGCCGATCTGCAAGTAGTAGGGCAGGGCAAGCACATAGATCTGCAACACGACACTGAGGACGATGACCTGGAGGAATGAACTTCCAAGCCCGTTGATCCGCGTCCAGAGCTGCGACCAGCGCAACACCGTACGCTCCGTTTTCTTCTCGAATGCTTCGTTTGGCCGCAACTCCAGCGCAACGCCGGTAAAGTGGTCCGAAACCTCAGACATTTGAAGCCATTCACTGCGGCCAGCAGGGTCGTGGATCAGCGCCTTGTCGCCGGAAACCCGCTCGATGACGACGTAATGGTTCATGTTCCAGTGGAGGATCGCCGGCAATGCGAGATTGGGCAGCTCCTCCAGCGGCAGCTTGACGGCGCGAGGCAGGAGGCCCACCTGGTCTGCGATCTTGATCAGGCTCGACAGCGGGGCTCCTCGAAATGATGGGGTGAAACGTCGGCGCATCGTCGCCAGATCAACGTCGTGCCCGTAAAAGCTCGCCATCATTGCCAGACAGGCCAGACCGCATTCGCTGACCTCATTCTGACGAATGAGACGAATCCGTGAGGTTGAAAAGAACCCGGCCTGAAGTGCTCTGGCAGACAATCGCGGGTCCTATCGTCGTTGAAGGGCGAACAACGGCTCGAACAGCCATTCGAGTAGAGATTGGCGCGCGGTCGCAATCCGGGCCGACAAGGTCATGCCGGGAAACAGCGCTTGCTGCTTCCCGAAGGCCGTGATGCTCTGCCGTTCAAGGTCGACTGTCACGAGATAGTTCAGGTTGGTGCTCGCGCCGCTGCCACGGTTGATCGGGCTTTTCGACAGACTCTTGACGCGACCTGCGATCGTCCCGAAGCTCTGGTAAGGAAAGGTATCGATCGCCAGCCGTACCTCCTGCCCGACCTCGACAAAACCGACGGCGGCGTTGGGCATGTCCAGTTGCGCATGCAATGTTGCATTCAGCGGCACGACGCTCATGAGCGCCTGCTGCGTGTTCAGCGGCTCGCCGATCTTGGCCGTGAGGGCAGAAACCGTACCGCCGATCGGCGATCTGATCACATAGGCGCGGGACTGTTCGTTGGTGGCGAGGCCGCGATTGATATCCTCGCGCTGCGATTGGAGTGCTGCGACCTTCTCGTTTGAGCGCGCCTTGACCTGATCGAGCATTCGTTCGGCATCGGAGAGATCCGACCGCCGTTCCGTCAACGTGCTTTCCAGTACCGCCATTTGCTGACGCCGCTCGGTGAGCGAATCTTCTCTCAACGTCACGTCTCGTCGTGGAACGATACCCTTGTCGACCAGGCCGCGAATGCGCTCGACATCCTTCTCGATCGAGGTGATCAGCTCCCTTTGCAGGGCGATCTGGCTCTGAAGCTTATCGATCTGCGTCTGGTAACCGGCAATCTGCGCACCGAATTGCGCCGTTTGGGCAATTTCATCGTTTTTGACTTCCGCCAGTTGCTCGCTGATGCTGGCATTCTGCCGGTCGAGCATTTCGGCGACTTTTTCGGAGGCCGATTCACCGCTGACCAGATAGTCCTCGGAGCGCACGGCCACCAGTTCTTGGCCTTCTTCGACTTGATCGCCGTCTGCGACCATCATCTTCATGATGACGC
>NZ_VSZV01000183.1:6408-11116 GCF_008919455.1 Rhizobium sp. PEPV16 | reverse complement strand
TGTCAGGCATGTTGCAATTTTGACGGTGAAACAGTGCCGACGCAAGAGGCGCCGGGCGAAAATCCTTATAGCGTCTTGATGTGACAGTTTCGCCAACGGCAGCAGCACCGCATCTGCGCGTCTTAAAAGAGGCGCAGCAGGCTGCCTTGTCATCAGTAAAGCTGGCGCAATACACCGTAAATTAACAGCATCTTTGTATTTTCATTAAATTGCGAACGATTTCCGCGACGTGCAGCCACGTCCTGAAATCAGTTCTCGGTTAGGGGGGAGCCGGGACGGAATAGATCGGTGCGCAATCGACGACCTGCCCGCTCGAGGAGGTTAAGCGCATGCAGTTCAAATCGGCGACCGAACGCAACATTTTTTCCGTGGCAGCCTGCGGTGTCATCACCACGATCGCGACATCGGGCGTTCTTTCTTACATCGCCTACAACGATATGCGCAAATCGAGCCTCGACGAGATGCTGCAGATCGCTGCTGCCAACTCGCTCAACGTCGAGAAATCCATGAGTGTGGCGCTCGGCATCGTCAATGCGTTGGAAACGTCGCTGTCGACGATGAAGGATGGCGGAAACGCCAATCGTGCGGCCGCCGACGCCCTGCTGAAGAACATGCTGCAGGATAATCCGATGGCGCTCGGTGTTTGGACCGGCTGGGAACCGAATGCCTTTGACGGCAAGGACAAGGATTTCGCCGGCAAGGAAGGCCATGACACGACCGGCCGCTACGTGCCTTACTGGGTCCGCAGTGGCGACAAGATCCAGCACACACCCCTGGTCGACTATGCCGTATCGGGCGCCGGCGATTACTACCAGCTGCCCTTTACCCAGAAAAAGACCGTGGTCGTTGAACCTTATGTCTACGCGGTCGACGGCAAGGACGTGCTGATGACCTCGGTCGCCAAGCCGATCATGGTCGAGGGCAAGGCGCTCGGCGTCGCCGGCATGGATATTTCGCTCGACGACGCCAACAAGGCGATCTCGGCAGTCCACCCGATGGAGACCGGCTATCTCAGCCTGGTGACGGGCACCGGCAGCATCATCAGCCATCCCTCCGCCGAGCTCGCAGGCAAGAATATCAAGGACGGCGGTGATCTGACCGCCGGCTGGGATCAGTTGATCGCCAAGCCCGGCGTCGCTCAGGAGATCGCGGGCCGGGATGGCCAGACCTATTTCTCGGTCGCCTATCCGGTAAAGCTGACAACTGACCTGAACTGGTACGCCGTCGTTTCGGTGCCCAAATCCACCGTCTTTGCCCAGCTCAACAACATGGCCTGGAGCGCCGTTGCGATCACCGCCATCGCTGCTCTCCTGCTCGGTCTTTCAGGCTGGCTCATTGCCCGTAAATTCATCCGCCGCATAGAGGGCGTGATCGCCGAGACCGATCGTATCGCCCATGGCCAACTCGACGTGCAATTGAGTGACAGACGTGCAAAGGACGAAATCGGCGACCTCTCGCGCTGCCTCGCCATCCTGCTGGAAAGCAATCGCCAGAAGATCAAGCTCGAAGCCGATGCGGAAACCTCCCGGGCCCGCGAAGAGATCGAACGGCAGGAGCGTTCCGTCCACCATGCCGCGCGTGAGGATTCGATCAAGTTCGCAGTCAGCGAACTCGGCAACGGACTGGCCGGCCTTTCGAATGGAGACATGACCGTCCGGCTGGAAAAGCCCTTTGCCGACTCGCTTGACGAAATCCGCGTCGATTTCAACGCCTCTGTCGAAAAGCTCCAGGCAGCCCTGATTTCCTTCTCCGAAAACGCCGCCGTCATCCAGGCCGGTTCGGAAGAAATCCGCTCGGGCGCCGACGATCTCGCCCGCCGCACCGAACAGCAAGCCGCTTCCGTCGAGGAGACCGCCGCCGCGCTCGAGCAGATCACCACCTCGGTCAAGGACTCCACCCTTCGCGCCGAAGAAGCGGGCGCGCTCGTCAGCCGCACCAAGGAAGGTGCGGAAAAGTCCGGAGAGGTCGTGCGCAATGCCGTCGACGCCATGACCGGCATCGAGCAATCCTCGCAGTCGATCTCCAACATCATCGGCGTGATCGACGATATCGCCTTCCAGACCAACCTGCTGGCCCTCAATGCAGGCGTTGAGGCAGCACGTGCAGGGGAGGCCGGCAAGGGCTTTGCCGTCGTCGCACAGGAAGTGCGTGAACTGGCGCAGCGCTCGGCGACGGCCGCCAAGGAGATCAAGGCGCTGATCACCTCGTCCGGCGCCCAGGTCAAGCGTGGCGTCGATCTCGTTGGCCAGACCGGCAAGGCGCTGCAGGCGATTGTTGCCGAAGTCCAGCAGATCAACAGCAATGTCCAGGCGGTCGTCCAGGCCGCCCGCGAGCAGTCGACGGGTCTCCTGGAGATCAACACGGCAGTCAACCAGATGGACCAGTCGACCCAGAAGAACGCCGCAATGGTCGAGGAATCGAATGCCGCCTCGCACACGCTGGTGACTGAGGTGTCTGCACTCTCGGAGCGTCTGGCGCAGTTCAATCTCGGCCAGATGGCAAAGGCGGCCCCCGTCGCGCGGACGGCTGCCAAGCCGCTCGCGCGCCCGGTCGCGGCGACGCTTGCGGCGCGCAGACAGGTTCCCGCCTCGGCCACCGACCATGCCAAGCCCGCTCCCTCGCCGGCCCGCGCACTCGGCGGTAAGCTCGCAGCCGCTTTCGGCACCTCAGCCGCACCGGCTTCGACCGAGGGCAACTGGGAAGAGTTCTAGGCATTTGGCGCGCGTCCTCGAAGCCGGCAGATATTGTTTTCCTCAAGCGGACAGGCCTGCAAGGATAGGACGCGCTCAATTTTGATTTGAAAGCACTCAATATCTCGCGCTAAGGTCACACAAAACCAGCATCAGCGCAAAGTCTTCGGAGTTGCCGGTGACGTTTCCCGATCCGCCAATCGCCTTTGACCGCATGCTTATCATGGGCAATGGCGGCGCAGGCAAAACGTGGCTTGCCCGTCGTATCGGTGAACAGCTTCACCATCCGGTTGTCCACCTTGACGACATGCATTGGGAGCCGGGGCGCTACGGCATCGATCGCGACAGAGCGTTGCGGGATGAGATGGTCAAGACAGCGGCCGAACGTGACGCCTGGGTCATGGAGGGCGTTTACGGACAATTGGCGAACATGGTCCTCAACCGCACGACGATCCTGGTCTGGATTGATCTGCCGGAGGAGGAATGCATCGCCAACATCAAGCTGCGGGGCATCCAAGGCGGCGAGACCGAAACGCAATTCGATGGTCTTTTGAAGTGGGTGGCCGAATACCGGAGTAGAACGAACAACTGGAATTCATTCGAGACGCACGCGCGGTTGTTCTCGGTCTTTTCCCGTCCGAAATTCCTGTTATCGAACCGTGAGGCCGTCACCGATTTTGCCGGCCGGTTGTCCACGAGCATCGACGAGGCCATCGATGAACGAGCCCAGATTTCCGAATGACGAGGGCGAAGACGCCCGGATGGTCGTCCAGGTATCTGCGGACGAACACTGGAGCGCCTACCACGACATCCGCAGCGCTGTCCTTTTCGACGCCCGCGGGTTGACTGGCTATGATGCGAACCATCCCGATGATCGAAGGGATGGACATTTCCCTTTGCTGCTTCTGCTTGAAAATACGCCAGTGGGTGCGGCTCGCCTCGATCTGACGGGCGACGAGACAGCATGGGTGCGAACCGTCGCAATCAGGACGGAATGCCAGGGAAAAGGGTACGGGCGGATGCTCATGACCGGTCTCGAAAAATTCGCATCACAACACGGGGTCGAGAGATTGCTTGTGAATGCGGCGCGAGACGCCGTGGGATTCTACGGCGCGCTCGGGTGGACCGTCGTTGAATCCGGTGGTGAAAACCCGGTGCTGACTAAGGAATTGCGAACCGGGCCTTAATGGTGAAGTATTGCGCTGACCGCGAGCTGCTCAGACGTTCTCGTGGAGCTTCTGCAACCAACGCCGAGGTCACGATGCTCATTATTTTTGGCGGTCTGCCTGGCAGTGGAAAGACGACGATCGCCCGCGCTTTGGCCGAACGGTTGAATGCGGTCCATGTGCGCGTCGATACCATCGAGCAAGCAATCCGCGCTTCGGGAATAGCCGATGATGCCGGGCCTGCAGGCTATATCGTGGCTTACGGTGTCGCCGGAGACAACCTGACCCTCGGCAGGACTGTTATCGCCGACTCCGTCAATCCGCTCCGGATAACCCGGGCAGCCTGGCTTTCTGTCGCGCAAACAGCCGGGGTGCCGGCAGCGGAGGTCGAGGTGGTTTGCTCGGATAAAGCCGAGCACCGCAAACGCGCTGAAACGCGCCTCACCGACGTCGAAGGTCTGGTGAAGCCGACATGGCAAGAAATTTCCGAAAGAGCCTATGACGAATGGCACGATGCAACCGTCATCGATACGGCTTCGAAAACTGTCGACGCCGTTTTGGATGAACTGGTGAGTCGATTGAAATCGATACCGCCAGCATAACTGACGAAGCAGAGCCTGATGTCGCCGAAAAGCGGCATCAGGCACCCACACCATCATGCCGCGAGAATAGTAATCCCGTAGGCATTGGCCGCCGCCGTCATGCGGGCGATGGTTTCGGCCGAAGGGCTAACTTTCGGCGGCTCGGTCGTACCTTCCGCTTCGATGAATTCGGCCATGTCCCGGTCGACGACCGCGGAAAAGACCACGGGAACGGTTCCGCGGTTGGAATAGCCGTGCACCACGAATGGCG
>NZ_VSZV01000183.1:0-6378 GCF_008919455.1 Rhizobium sp. PEPV16 | reverse complement strand
CCTCGATCTCTTCGGGGCCGCTGTCGCTCAGGCGCCAGATCGTCAGGTTTCCCTCGATGATGCGGAACACTTCGGGGCTCGCATGGGCATGCTTCGGCGTCCGGCTGCCTGGTGGCACGGTGACGTCGAAGATATTGAGCCAGGTTCCGCTGATTCTAAGCCGCCGCTCTACCCTGTCGCCAAGGACGAAAAACCGCTTGGCCTCGTCGCTTGCATGCATTTTCACAAATGAGTTGGACATCATGTCTCTTTCTTTTTCTTACAGGGCTTCTTCTTATGGGCTTTTTCTTGCGGGCGCAGCCGTTAGACCTTTGCGACGCCTTTGACAACCCGCCCTGTTGTTGGGGGTAACACCGCCGAACGCTTTCAAACAAGCGCGCTACATCAGCCGAAGCGATGAACAAGCGGCTCCGTTGCCAGGGGTTCAGCGCCGCGCGCGCCACTGCGTCACGAGACTGTCGGGGCGGATATCGGTATGGCGGGGCGTTTCCGCAAGGTCCGCCAATGCGGCATCAGCTATGCGGAAATGAAGGGGGCCGGAGGGATTCGAAAGGCTCTGCGCCTGTAATACCGCCGACACAGAAGGGGCGCATAGAACGCGGCGGCCGTTCTTGGGGCCGTCCTTCCACGCCGTCCCGGCATTCACATTGATCATTCACATTGATGGAGCGCATCCATGTCCTCTCTTCCCGTCGTCGGCGCCGCCATGACGCTCGATGAAGTCGAACTTCACCGTGACTGGCTGTTCGAAAAGTCCCGCGATCTCGAATTGCAGAGCTTCGTCGATGCCGAGGTTCTGAACGGCGACTGGGCGCCGCTTGCCGCCCGTGCCAGGCGGCTTCTCGACGGTCATGGCGGCCGCCTCGGCATTCACGGCCCGTTCTGGGGCTTCACCATCGCCTCGGAGGATCCGGATATCCGCGCCATCGTCACCCGGCGCCTGCTGCAGGGCCTCGATGTCTGCGCCGCCATCGGCGCGACCCATATGGTCATCCACAGCCCTTACACCTCCTGGTCCTACAACAATCTCGACGACAATACCGGCGCCCGCGAAGCTCTGGTCGAGCGCACGCACATGACCCTGCGCGACGCCGTCAGGCGTGCCGAGGATATCGGCTGCACCATGGTCATCGAGAACATCGAGGACAAGGATCCGCACATTCGCGTGGCGCTTGCCGAGAGCTTCAACTCGCCCGCCGTCGCCGTCTCGATTGATACCGGCCACGCCCATTATGCCCATGGCTATACCGGCGCTCCGCCGGTCGATTATTACGTCAAGGCCGCCGGCAATCGCCTCCAGCATGTCCACCTGCAGGATGCAGACGGATATGCCGATCGCCACTGGAGCCTCGGCGAAGGCTCGATCCACTGGCACGCCGTCTTCGCGGCCCTTGCCAAACTCGAAAGCAATCCGCGCCTCATCATCGAGATCAAGGACAAGTCGAAGATCCCGGCTTCATCAGCTTTTCTCGCGTCGATCGGCGTGGCTGAATAGCGTCTGTTGCCCGGCCGGCTAGGGTCGCGGCTTGCTCCCTCTTCTCCCCAGCGGGGAGAAGGTGGCCCGCAGGGTCGGATGAGGGGGCCACACGGCACGCCATTCATTGCTCTTCGCTTGCGCTACGAGCATTCGCGGCTTTGCCGCTCACCCTCTCATCTGCCTGCCGGCATCTTCTCCCCGCTGGGGAGAAGCGGAATCGTGGCAATGTCTCGGTCCTTGCTTCTCAGTAGGAGCAAGACATATCGGACGAAACCCTCTTGCTCCGTCCTGCGCTCGTCACACGAGGAGAGGGTGGAATGCCCTCATGAAAATCGGGTAATCACGCTGATCCCCGTAGCCTCAGCCTTGTCGAGCGCCATCAGCGCCGGCACGGCCTCCTCGAGGCTGACGCGGCGTCCGATCAGCTTCTGCGGCGCGATCTTGCCGGCGGAAAGCATCGACAGCATGGCATCGTAGCGCCAGGCTTGCATGCCGTGGCTGCCGTAGATTTCCAGCTCGTGGCCGATCACCTGCGCCATCGGAATCGACGGCGTCGCATGCTCGCCGAGCATCAGTCCCACCTGCACGTGCCGCCCGCGCCGGCGCAGGTTCTTGATCGAGTTGAAGCAGGTAACGGGATGGCCGAGCGCGTCGATCGAGACATGCGCGCCGCCCTTGGTGATCTCGCGCACCGCCTCCGCCACGTCGGCGACGCCGGATGCATTGACCGTCGCTACCGCCCCGCAATCCCGCGCGAAGGCGAGTTTCTCCTCGGATATATCGATGCCGATCGCATTCGCCCCGAGCGCCGTGGCGATCATGATCGCCGACAGGCCGACACCGCCGCAGCCATGCACGGCGATCCATTCGCCAGGCCCGGTGCGCGCCTGGTCGGCGACGGCGCGAAACGAGGTGGCGAAGCGGCAGCCGAGGCTTGCCGCCGTCGCATCATCGATCGTATCGGGCAGGTGCACCAGATTGGTGTCGGCATAATCGATCGCCACATATTCGGCGAACGATCCCCAATGGGTGAAGCCCGGCTGGAACTGGTTCGGGCAGACCTGCTGGTTGCCGGAATGGCATTCGCTGCAATGGCCGCAGCCGGAAACGAAGGGCACGGTCACCCGGTCGCCCACCTTGAAACGCATCACGCCGCGGCCGGTGGCGACGATCTGCCCTGCAAGCTCGTGTCCCGGCACATGCGGCAGGCGGATATCCGGGTCGTGGCCCATCCAGCCGTGCCAGTCGCTGCGGCAGAGCCCGCTGGCCCCGACCGCTATGACGACACCGTCTTCTGTCGGTGTCGGATCGGCAACGGTGCGGATTTCGGGCGCCTGTTCGAAGGCTTCGTAGAACATGGCTCTCATCGGCGTTTTCCTTGCTGCTCATCCGCTGTTGCGCCCATCATCGCATGCGGCAGCCAGCCATTCCAACATTCCATTCCATCATTTTTGCTGATGCACCCATCGATGACGCTGCCATCGCTGCGCACGAATATTGCGGCCTGGCGCCATTCCTCGGCATTTTCTTGCTTCCGCGTTTCCTGCCCCGATTTGTCCTTGACCCGGCTTGCCGCGGCGGTTTTTCCTTCTCCGGCTTCAGGAGGAAACCATCATGGCCGTCGATACATCACCCCGTTCAACCACTTGGACTCATGTCGACGGGGAGTGGCTTCCCGGCAATCCGCCGCTGATCGGGCCGACCTCGCATGCCATGTGGCTCGGCTCCACGGTCTTCGACGGCGCCCGCTGGTTCGACGGCATCGCGCCGGATCTCGACCTGCACTGCCAGCGCATCAACCGCTCGGCGCTCGCCATGGGCCTGAAGCCGGTGAAATCAGCCGAGGAGATTGTGGCACTTGCCTGGGAAGGCGTCGCGAAATTCGATGGCGCCACGGCGATCTACATCAAGCCGATGTATTGGGGCGAGCACGGTTCGCCGGGCAGCGTCGTCTCGGTCGATGGGGACTCGACCCGCTTCGCGCTCTGCCTGTTCGAGGCGCCGATGGGCGGCCATGGCGGCACCAGCCTCACCGTCTCGCCCTATCGCCGCCCGTCGCCGGAAACGGCGATGACCGAGGCAAAGACTGGCTCGCTCTATCCAAACAGCGGCCGCATGATCGCCGAGGCACGCAGCCGCGGTTTCGACAATGCGCTGGTGCGCGACCTGAACGGCAACGTCGTCGAGACCGCCTCCTCGAACGTCTTCATGGTCAAGGACGGCGTAGTGATGACGCCGGCCGCCAACCGAACCTTCCTCGCCGGCATCACCCGCGCCCGCGTCATCGACCTGCTGCGCAAGGCCGGTTTCGACGTGCACGAAGCAACGCTCTCCGTCGAGGATTTCATGCAAGCCGACGAGATCTTCACCACCGGCAACTATTCCAAAGTCGTCGGCGTCATCCGTCTCGACGACCGCGATCTCCAGGAAGGCCCGGTCACCCGCAAGGCGCTGGATCTCTACATGGACTGGGCCCACGGCCGCAGCGAGAGTGAAGAGTGAGCCACGATCCCGCAAAGCGGGAGCAATCGATCCAGTGAATCGTGCAGTGGCGAACGCCCGAAGCGCAAGCGCAGGGTCGGCGCGGCCGCCTCTCGCAGAATCGAGATCTGCGTCCACCCACCGAGATACCAGACAGCCCACTTGCATAAAATGCATGGCAGGTCTGCCCTAAACGGCTTCGTCTTCCCCCATCTTTTCGCCATAGTGGCGCCGAAATTCCGTAAGCGGGGAGGAAGAGGCTTATGACCGTGCTGTTCGACGAACAAGGCGAGATCATCCGCGAACTGGGTGTCGCCGCCGATATCGACCCTGAGCGGGAGATCGAACGGCGAACCGCTTTCCTCAAGGATTATCTCGTCGCCTCGGGCATGCGCGGCTACGTCCTCGGCATCAGCGGCGGCGTCGATTCACTGACGGCGGCGCTGCTGGCTCAGAAGGCGGTGCGCGAGCTGCGTGACAGCGGCCATGCGGCCGAATTCATTGCCGTGCGCCTTCCCTATGGTGTCCAGGCGGACGAGGCGGATGCGGGAAGGGCGCTGGAAACGATCGGCGCCGACCGCTCGATGGTGGTCAACATCAAGGCGCCGGCGGATGCGATGCTTGCCGCCGCGCAGGACGGCGGCCTCGCCTTTGCCGATGCCGGCCGCCAGGATTTCATCCTCGGCAATATCAAGGCGCGCCAGCGCATGATCGCCCAGTTCGCCCTTGCCGGGGCGCTTGGCAGCCTCGTCATCGGCACCGATCATGCGGCCGAGGCGGTCATGGGCTTCTTCACCAAGTTCGGCGATGGCGCCGCCGATATCCTGCCGCTCGCCGGCCTCAACAAGCGCCGCGTCCGCCTGCTGGCAAAGCGGCTCGGCGCCCCGGACGAACTGGTGTTCAAGGTGCCCACAGCCGATCTCGAGGACCAGCGGCCGCTGCGCCCCGACGAGGAGGCCTATGGCGTGAGCTATGACGAGATCGACGATTTCCTCGAAGGCAAGCCGGTCGGCGAGATCGCCCGCCGCCGCATCCTCGCCGCCTATCGGGCGACTGCCCACAAGCGCGCTTTGCCGGTGGCGGTCAGCGCTCTCTGACGGTCGTCGAAGGGCGGGATGCGCGCGGGCGCGATCCGGGGTTTACGGCCTGACCGGCTCGCCCGTCCGTCCTGATGAAGCGAGATAGGCATGCGGCGCGAAATAGACGCCGTCGGCATCGAAGGCTTCGAGATCTTCGGCCTGCAGCGCCTCGCGCACCTTTGGCCGCGCCGCCACGCGGGCCATGAAGGTGTGCAGCGCCTGCCATTGCTTGAGATCGATGTGGGTCCAGGGTGACCAGTTCAGGCAGACGAAGAGGTAGGCATCCGCCACCGTGAAGGCATCGCCGGTGAGATAGGGTCCGGTAAGACGGCCGTTCAACCATGTCAGCCGCTTCGATATCAGCGCGCGGACCTCCCCATGAACACTGGAATAAGTCGGATCGAAGAGCAGCACCATCGGCTTGTGCAGCTCGGCGGTGATGAAGTTGAGATAGGATTGCACCTCGTTGCGGCGGATGTTGCCGACCTCAGGCAACAGGGCTGCCCCTTCGGGCACGCTGTCGGCGAGGAACTGCACGATCGCCGGCCCCTCCGTCAGCACCTTGCCGTCGTCGAGCACCAGCGCCGGCACATAACCGTTGCCGTTGATCGCGAGGTAATTCTCGCCGGTGCTTGTCCTGTGGGTCTGCCGGTCGACTTGGACGAGCTCGATATCGAGCCCCAGCTCCCGGCAGATGATGTGCGGCGAAAGCGAGCAGGCCGCGGCGTGCATATAAAGTTTCATTGCGGATTTCCTCTCTCACGCAGACGGTCGATGCCGCCCGTCGATGGTGTTGAACATCTGTACTGTTTCGCATAAAATGACTCTCGTCAAGAATTTAATGCGAAGCGGTACAAATATGAAAGACGAGAAGAAGCGTGGCCGGCCGAGGGCCTTCGACGCCAAGGCGGCGCTCGGAAAGGCACGCGATGTCTTCTGGGACAGGGGGTTTGCCGCCGCCTCGCTTGATAATCTGAGTGCTGCGACCAACCTCAACCGCCCAAGCCTTTACGGCGCCTTCGGCGACAAGGAGGATCTTTATCTCGATACGCTCGAGGGCTATCGGCAGGACGGCATGAATACGCTCGCCGAAGCGCTCGACCCGTCATTGCCGCTGCGCGACAATATCGCCCGCGTCTATGCGGGTGCGCTGGCGATCTATCTGCATGGTGAAACCGCCGCCCGCGGCTGTCTCCTGATCGGCACGGCATCGGCCGAGGCGGTCCAGCATGAGCGGGTCCGCGAGGTGCTCGGCCGCAGCCTCAACGATTTCGACGACGAGATCGAAAAGCGCATGCGGCTTGGCGTGGAAAGGGGTGAGCTTCCGGAGAGCGCCGATCC
>NZ_VSZV01000028.1:0-957 GCF_008919455.1 Rhizobium sp. PEPV16 | reverse complement strand
TCGGATGTCCTTCCCCGTCACAGGCGGTGACGACAGTCACCCCGGTCGGAAAAGCCCCGAATGCATCTCGCAGTGCTCTTGGGTCGACAGTCTGGATTGTCATCGTTCATCCTCCCCGAACGATAGCCACTCAGCGAGCAGCGAATTGACGATATCAGGTGCGGTCAGGTTCACCATATGGCGATGACCTTCGACGATGCGGGCGTAGCCCCGCGGCGCAAGCTCTGCCATTTGCGTTGCCATCAGGGGCGTCGAGTTCGGATCATCGGACCCCGTCAGAAACAGGGCCGGACCAGCGACGTCTGTCCAGCCGTCAGCATAGGTCTCGTCTCCTCCCGCGAAAGCGGCGTAAGCGACGGCATATCCCTGGGGATCGACGAGGTTCAGCCATTTTCGCGTCAATTCACGCGCAGTGACGCTGTCCGCATCTTCGCCGAACCAGCGGGCCAGCGGACCTTCCTTGTCGACGCCCGCTAGAGGAATGGCCGCGGCGCGCGCAAGGACGGCGGCCTTTGCTTCAGGGTCACGCCTGTAGACGCCGTTGAGGTAAGCGACGCGGCTGATCCGCTCGCCAAAGGTCGCGGCTGCCCCTCCTGAAACCAGTGCGCCCATCGAGTGCCCGGCAACATTTGCCGTTTCGATTGCGATCTCGTCGAGAAAGCGTCCGAACCAGGCGACGAACTCCTCGAGCCGACTGCCCGCCGGCAGCTGTGCGCTCTCCCCATGTCCCGGCATATCGACGGCGATAATGCGATGGCCCGCAGACAGAAATGCGATCTGCGGCGCCCAGGCCTCGAGCCGCATGCCGACGCCATGAATGAGAACCAGCGGCTCACCGCTGCCGGCCTCGTGATAGGCCGTTCCGCTTGCCGTCGTCTTTCGGGGCAAGGCACCGGCGGCGTTTGTTGCTGCAGCGGTGCGTGTCGTCGATCCGGCTGTCAGCATCTCAGAGCCGCT
>NZ_VSZV01000135.1:0-6917 GCF_008919455.1 Rhizobium sp. PEPV16 | reverse complement strand
CTCAGCTGCGCCTTGCTTTTCGCACTGCCGAGACTTTTCACCCGCGTGCGGGCGGCAATCACAGAGCCGTCGCCTTCATTCATTGTCGCGATCACCATCGCTCATGCCTTCCTGCGGTAGAGAAAGGGGCGGACGAAGCCAGGGAGACACTCGCCTGCCCGAAGAGGTTACTGTGCGAGCCACTTGTTGAAGCGTTCGGTCAACTCCTCATCATGGTCTGCCCAGAACTCGGAGGAGACGACAAAGGCCGTCTTCGTATTGTCAGGCGCGGTTGGCAGATCGACGAGAATATCCGCCGGAACCTTGGAGATGGCCGCTTTCAGGGTCGGGCCATAGGAGATGTATTTGGACTGCTGCGCCATCACGTCGGGATTGACGGTGAAGGCGACGAATTTGTCCGCCAGTTCCTTGTTCTTCGAGCCTTTCGGCTTGGCCCAGAGATTGAAGTCCATTCCCTGGCCGTCCCAGACGATCTTGAAGTTCTTGCCGCTGTTCTTGACGGCATCGTAGATGCGGCCGTTCCATGCGGTGGTCATCACGACTTCGCCATCGGCGAGAAGCTGCGGCGGCTGCGCGCCGGCGGTCCACCAGACCTTCACATACTTCTTGATCGTGTCGAGCTTCTTGAAGGCGCGGTCGACGCCCTCCGGCGTCCCGAGCACGTCGTAGACCTCGGCGGGTTTGACGCCGTCAGCAATCAGCGCGAATTCCAGCGTGGTCTTCGGCGACTTGCGCAAGGCGCGCGGCCCGGGGAACTTGGCCGTATCGAACAGATCGGCCATGGTCGTCGGCCCGCCATTCGGGAACTTGGTGGCATCATAGGCATAGATGGTGCCGAAGACGATCGTCGCTACCGCGCAATCCATTGCGGCGCCGTCGATGAAGGCGTCCTTGCCGCCGAGCTTCGAATAGTCGATCGTTTCAAGCCAGCCTTCGTCGCAGCCTTGCAGCGCATGGCTGGGTTCGACATCGACGACATCCCAGGTCACCTGGCCGGTTTCGACCATGCCCTTCAGCTTGGCGGTCGAGCCGTCCCATTCATCCTGGAGAATCTTGGTGCCGGTTTCCTTGGCGAAGGGCTTGAAAAAGGCCTCCTCCTGGCTCTTGGTATAAGCGCCGCCCCAGGATGTAACGGTCAGCGTATCCTCGGCAAATGCCGCTCCTGCGATGGCAAGAGTCATGACGGAACTGAGAAGCATGCAGTTTAAACGCATCATGGTGGTTCCCCTTTTTGTTGCTGCGTTTGCGAAAGAATGAGCGCCCGGTCAGGAGAGCGCGAGCGCGCGGCAATCCTCCGGCGCCCAGCCGATGACGGCAGTGGAGCCTAGCGATTGAACCGGAATGTCCTGAGCCGCGGCGACTTTGATGAAGATATCGTCACAGCCGCAGGCCGAGACGCGCAACCTGACATGGTCGCCATGATAGATTATTTCCTTGAGCGTCGCGGTGAACCGGTTGGGAATCTCGGTTGCGGGCGCCAGCTGAATCCGCTCGGGCCGCAAGACCAGTGTTGCCCGCGCGCCTTCCTTCAGCCCCTCTCCGGCATGGCCGGTGATGATCGAACCATCGGGGGCGCGAATCCGGCAGACCGCATTTTCGATCGCGACGACTTCACCCGATATCGCATTGTTTTCGCCGATGAAGGTCGCGACGAAGGGGTTTGCCGGCGTCTCGTAGAGCGCATGCGGCGGTGCGATCTGCTGTAGGATGCCGTCATTGAACACGCCGACCCGATCCGACATGGTCAGCGCCTCGCTCTGGTCGTGGGTGACGTAGACGACGTTGATGCCGAGACGGGCATGCAGGTGCTTGATCTCGAGCTGCATATGCTCGCGAAGCTGCTTGTCGAGCGCACCGAGCGGTTCGTCCATCAGCACCAGCTGCGGCTCGAAGACGAGAGCGCGGGCAAGCGCGATGCGCTGCTGCTGTCCGCCGGAAAGCTGGTTGGGCCGCCGCGTTTCGAAGCTCGCCATACGCACCATGTCGAGCGCGCGGCGCACCCGCTCGGTGATCTCGGCCTTGCCGAGCCGGCGCATTTTCAGCGGGAAAGCGACGTTCTCGCCAACAGTCATATGCGGGAACAGCGCGTAATTCTGGAAGACCACGCCGATATTGCGACGATGCGGCGGAACGCTGTCGATCCTGTTGTCGGCAAGCGTGATCGTCCCGTCGGTCGGCGCTTCGAAACCGGCCAGCATCATCAGCGTCGTGGTCTTGCCGGATCCGGACGGACCGAGAAGGGTCAGAAATTCCCCTTTGGCGACGTCGAGGTCCAGGCCGCGCACGACATAGCTGACGCCGTCATAGGATTTACGCACGCCTTCGAAAGCAATGAAGCGCTCGCTCATGAAGTCCTCCTGTTTGCATCGGCGGGTCCCTGCCTCTTTGTCTCGATGCTGGGTTATATTGTCCCGGTCTACTTCGGCTTGTCAAGCCACACAAAGAATTTTGTGTGGTAGCGGCAGCGAGGTCTCGAAAACACTGGGAAAGCGTGCTATGTCGCACGAAAGCAAGCTGAATCGCATCGCGCCGGTGTTTGATGCGCGTGTCCGGCTTATGGAATTTATGTCGCTGTTACAGGAATTGTATGTCTGAAAGATCGGAAGTGACCCGGACAAATCAGGAGCGGGAAGCGCGGATACCGGCCTATCTGGAGCTCGCAAACGAGCTCGAGGCGAGGATCCGCTCGGGCGCCTTGCCCCCCGGCAGCCAGCTCCCACCGCAACGCGACCTCGCGCGGGAGCGGTCGCTCAACGTCTCCACAGTCACGCGCGCCTACCGCGAATTGCAAAACCTCAACCTTGTGATGGGCAGCACCCGGCGCGGCACGATCGTCATCGGCGACGGCGCCATGCCGCGCGTCGACCGGGCGGCGAGCCCGGCCGGTATCATCGATCTGACGGTCAACCGGCCGGCCGTCGACGATTTCCAGCAGCGCTTGGCGCAGTCTTTGCCTGACCTGTCATCCGACCGGCGCTTTCGCCAGATGCAGGAATACCAGCCGCCGGAAGGGCCGGCCTGGGCACGCCACGCGGCGAGAAAATGGATATCGCTCAACGGCTTCGATCCGTCCGAAGACGATATCGTGGTCACCAGCGGCGCCCAGCACGCTTTGCTGGCGGTGATCAGCAGCCTGATAGAGCCCGGCGACACCATTGTCTGCGATCGGCTGACCTATTACGGTCTGATCGCGCTTGCCCAGATGTTCCGCTTCCGCATCATCGGCATTGGAAGTGACGATCAGGGCATGTCGGCGGCGGAGCTCGACGATATCTGCCGCCGGGAGACCGTGCGAGCCGTCTTCACAGTTCCCTCGATGCACAATCCGACCGTCGTCACCATGAGCGAGGCTCGCCGGCGCGAACTGGTCGATGTTGCGGAAAAGCACGATCTCGTCATCATCGAGGACGATGTCTATGGACCGATGCTCGGGACCCGGGCAAGCGCCCTGATCACGCTTGCGCCGACCAGAACCTACCACATATCGGCGCTCTCCAAGGCGCTGGCGCCGGGTCTGCGCGTCGGCTATCTCTGCTGCCCGCCCGGCCGCGCGCTGCTATCCGCCGAGGCGGTTCGCACGACCGCCTGGATGCCCTCTCCGCTGCCGTTGCTGCTTGCGACCCGCTGGCTGGAGGACGGCACGGCCGAAGCGATCCTGAAGGCTCAGCTTGCGGAGCTGCGCGCACGCCACGCGATCGTCACGACGATCCTTGCCGGCCACTCCTTCTCCGCCGATCCGCGCTGCATGTTTTTATGGTTGAGGCTGCCGGCCCCCTGGCGATGCGAGGATTTTGCCGCCAATCTGCGCGCCCATGGCGTTGCCGTCATGGCCGCCACCGCCTTTGCCTGTGACCGCCAGCCGGTTGAGCATGCCGTTCGCGTCAATGTCGGCTGCGCATCGTCGCGTGATGAACTTGCAACGGCGCTGCGCATCATTGCCGCCACGCTGAACGATCGTCCCCGCGCTCTGGCCGGCCTGGTCTAGGCGGTGAACACGCCGCTTCCCGACCTTCAGCCCTTGCCCGACGCCGAGCGCCGGCATGTGGCTGTGGTCGGTGCCGGATTGGTCGGCCTCTGCACGGCCCTTTGGATGCAAAGAATGGGGCACCGGGTCACGATTATCGATCCGGCGCCGCCCTTGGGGAATGCATCCTACCGGCAGGCCTGCTCCTACGGGAATGCCTGCACCTTTGCCCCGCACGGCGTCGTTCCCGTCGCGACGCCGGGCGTCATCTGGCGTGTGCCGGGAATGCTGCTCAATCCGCTCGGTCCCCTGGCGATCGTCTGGAGATACCTGCCGCAACTGGTCCCCTGGCTGCGCGCCTTCCTGGCATCGAGCGGGAAATCCGAGGTCGAGCGGATCGCCGGCACACTGGCGGTGTTGCTTTCCCACGCCGATGCCGCCTGGCAACCGCTCGTGACGCAGGCAGGCGCCGAACGGCTGAAGCGGCACGACGGCTGCCTGTATCTCTATAAGACCGAAGCGCAATTCCGGGCGGCTGACGCCGAGAACGCGCTGCGTGAGCGTCATGGCGTCGCCATGGGCCGGCTGGACCGCGCCGACATAAAGAACATGGAGCCTGATCTTGCGCCGCTCTACCACAAGGGCGTGCTGTTTTGTGATGCCTATGTGTTTTCCAGCCCCAGGCAACTCGCCTTCGCGCTGGCCCAGGCTGTTATAAACGGCGGAGGGCAGATCGTCCGCGGCGAAGTCTCGGCGATCGAGCCGCGTGACAACGGCATCTGCCTGCGGACCGCTGACAAGCAAATCCCTGCGGACCATGCGGTTGTGGCTGCCGGCGCCCATTCGCGCAAGCTGACCGCATCGATAGGCGATCGTGTCCTGCTCGACACTGAGCGCGGTTATCACGTCTTGTTCCCGCAAGCGGGCAATCTGCTGTCGCGCCCGGTCTGCTATCCCGAACACGGCTTCTACATGGTGCCGATGGCAGATGGATTGCGCGCGGCCGGAACCGTCGAACTCGGCGGCCTTGCCGCTCCCTTGAACCCCAAGCGGACCGCGATGATCCGTGACGGCGTGAAAACGCTCCTGCCGGCGGCCGGACAGGGCAGCGACGAGTGGCTGGGTTTTCGCCCGTCCATGCCGGATTCACTTCCGGTGATCGGCAGCTCCCGGCACTTGCCCCGCGTCACCTATGCCTTCGGTCACGGCCATCTCGGTCTGACGCTATCGGCTTTGACCGGCTATCTGGTTTCCCAGCTGGTCGCGGGACAGCGCCCGGCTGTCGATCTAGCGCCCCTGCGTCCCGACCGGTTCTAAGCCGGGCGCATAGGAGGCGCCTCATGCGTCGGCGCTCTTTCTTCGGTTGGACTGAGCCACGCACGAACAAGGGAGTGAAGGCAAAGTGAAGGCAAAGTCCGTATCACGCGAACCTTGAATGTAAGGAAAAATTCCATTACTTTTGTATTGACTTAAGATAGGAGATTTTCCATGGCTTCCCTTGCCGTCACAATGAAAGGGCAAATCACGCTGAGACGGGATTTGCTGACGCACCTTGGGGTCAAACCGGGAGAGCGGATCGAATTCGACAAGCTGCCTGGGGGTGAGCTGCGGGTAAAGGCTGCTCGTCCAACGGGGACAATCGACGATTTTATCGGCCGGCATGCTGGCAAGATGAAGAAGCCGTTGACCATCGAAGAGATGAACGAAATCGCGGCTTCGGGCTGGGCCGGCGAGGAATGAAAGTTTCAGTCGATACCAACATTCTTGCTCGAGCCGTCCTGCAGGACGATGCCGAGCAGGGCAGGGCAGCGGCAAAGCTCCTCAAGGAAGCATCGCTGATCGCGGTTTCCCTGCCGAGCCTATGTGAACTGGTCTGGATACTGCGTCGAGGAGCCAGGCTCTCAAAGGAAGATGTTTCACAGACGATCCACGACCTGCTCAACGCCGGCAATGTGGCGATGAACCGTCCTGCGGTCGAAGCAGGACTGGCCATGCTGGAGGCCGGCGGCGATTTCGCAGATGGCGTGATTGCCCATGAAGGAGCATGGCTTGGCGGCGAGAGCTTCGTATCTTTCGATAAGCAGGCGGTCGAACTGGTAATCCGCCAAGGCCAATCCGCGCGTCTTCTCGCCTGAAATTCCGGAGACTCATGAGCGGGTCGATGCTGAGCTGCTTCAACGCTGAGACGACGGGCGGCGTTGGCTTCAGAACCGATGTTCCGCTCCTTCGATCGGATTTGCCCAGACTGTCATTCCAGGCGCAAACGGCGTCTCGCCTTCGGTGCGCACCACCATCTCACCGAGTTCGGGGACGTCGAGATAGAGGATCGCGTCGGCGCCAAGCCGCTCGAGATGCCGGATCCTGCCCTGCCATTGCCCGACACCTTCCGATAGCCTGATATGCTCAGGGCGGATGCCATAGGTCGTGCAGTTCATTCGCCGCGCGGTCTCGCCGCCATAGAGGTTCATCTTCGGGCTGCCGATGAAGCCGGCGACGAATGGTGTTGCGGGATTGCGGTAGAGTTCCATCGGGCTGCCGATCTGCTCGACCGCGCCGCCGTTCAGGACGACGATCTTATCCGCCATCGTCATGGCTTCGACCTGGTCGTGGGTGACATAGATCATCGTCGACTTCAGGCGGGCGTGCAGATCGGCGATCTCAAGGCGCATCTGGGCTCTGAGGGAAGCGTCGAGATTGGAGAGCGGCTCGTCGAACAGGAAGACCTTGGGATCGCGGATGATCGCGCGGCCGATGGCAACACGCTGGCGCTGGCCGCCGGAGAGTGCTTTCGGCTTTCTCTCCAGCAGCTGGGTCAGCTGCAGCGTTTCAGCCGTCGCCGCGACCTTGGCGGCGATTTCCGCCTTTGGACGGCGGGCGAGTGAAAGGCCGAAGCCGATATTCTCGGCAACGGTCATATGCGGGTAGAGCGCGTAGCTCTGGAACACCATGGCAA
>NZ_VSZV01000139.1:0-7213 GCF_008919455.1 Rhizobium sp. PEPV16 | reverse complement strand
CCAGCCCGAGATGGCGCTCCGGCAAAGAAAGCGCCTTGTCGCTGCCGATCACGGCGATGACGGGCATGCGGATAGCCTCCAGCGCCTGTCGCAGCATCGCTTCGTGCCGGTCGCTGCCGACCTTGTTGAGGATAACGCCGGCAACCCGGACATCGGCGCGGAAGCCGGCAAAACCGGAAACCAGCGGCGCCACCGATTGCGACATGCGCGAGGCGTCGACGACGAGCACCACGGAAAGCCCGAGCTGGGCGGCGAGATCGGCCGCCGTTCCCTTTCCGTCGGCCGCACCGTCGAAAAGCCCCATCATCGCCTCGATGACGAGGATGCGGTCGCCGGAACGGTGAAGGGCGGCATTGGCCGAGATCAGCTCCGGGCGCATCGCCCAGGGATCGAAATTCAGGCAGAGCGTGCCGCTTGCGGCCGCATGGAAGGCGGGGTCGATATAGTCAGGGCCGGCCTTGCCGGGCGCGACCGCAATGCCGCGCCGGCGAAGCGCTCGGAGCAGCCCGAGCGTCACCGTCGTCTTGCCGGCGCCGGAGGAAGGTGCTGCGATCAGGAGGCCGCTCATGCCCGCACCTTGCCAGACGGGCGGAACGGATCGGGCTGCAATCGCCGTCCTGCGAGTGCACCGAGCCAGTCGAGCGAGGCTCGGAGCCGGACCACTTCACCGACAACGACCACCGCCGGCGGCTCCAGGCCGGAGACAGCGACAGCCTCGGTCGCCTCTCCGAGCGTCGTTTCCAACACCTGCTGCCGGCCGGTGGCGGCATTGCAGACGAAGGCGACGGGCTCGGACGGCAGCCGGCCTGCGGCGATCAGGCGGGCGCTGATCTCGGCGATATGCTTCATCGCCATGTACATGACGATGACGGGCGAGCCTCGGCCGATCGCCTCCCAGTTGATTCTGTCGGGCACGATGCCCGAGGAATCATGGCCGGTGAGGAAGGTCACGGCATGGTTGATGTCGCGATGCGTCACCGGAATGCCGGCATAGGCGAGCCCACCGATACCGGCGGTGATGCCGGGCACGATGCGGAAGGGGATATTGTGTTCGACCAGCGTCAACGCCTCCTCACCGCCGCGCCCGAACACGAAGGGATCGCCGCCCTTCAGCCGCAGCACCCGCTTGCCGGCGCGCGCAAGCTCCACCAGCCGCAACGAAATGTCGCGCTGTTTCGCCGAAGGCTTGCCGCCGCGCTTGCCGGCATATTCCACCAGCGTTTCCGGCCGCGCCAGCGCCAGGCATTCCTCGTTGACCAGCGCATCGTGGACGATGACGTCGGCCTCGAAAAGCGCCTTGGCGGCGAGCAGCGTCAAAAGCCCGGGATCGCCGGGACCGGCGCCGACGAGCCAGACGTTGCCCGGCTCAAGCACCGGAAGATGGGAGAATGCGGCATCGATCATGTTGCTGATCTAGGCCCCGCAAAGGGCAAGGTCAACGCCGCGCCCATCACCTCACTTGAAGTTGCTGAGATGATCGTGACTCACTTTATGAAGCGTCGGTTTCAAATCCTCGGAGAACCCGCACAACGCAATGAATATATTAGAATATATCCCGAAGGCCCGGCAGCATCGCGGCCGGGCCTTCGAGCTTGTCAGGCTGCAAGCAGTGTATTGCGAATGAGGTCGAGGACCCTCTCCGACTCGATGCCGGTGCAGACCACCTGGCTCGGCAAGCCATCCCAGGCGCCATCAGGCGGAAAATGCCGCCCGTCTCGCCTGACGATCGTCTGGCCATCGGCGATGCCGCCGCAGACGACACGCACAGCACCCGATATCGACGAGAACAGCTCCGGCGCCACGGCATAGACACAGGCGCAGCTGTCATGCACCATCATGCCGTCTTCGACCGCATGCTTGTAGAAGTTGATGTAGGACTGCGAGAGTGCGTCGAGCTGCTTGACCGCCTTGTCACCCCTAGCCGCCATTTCACCGAGATAGCTGCGGCTCATCGTGGTGATTGCGGTGACATCGAGGCCGATGACGGCCACCTTCCACGGCGCGGTCATGACGATGTCGGCGGCCTCGGGATCACCGTGGATATTGGCCTCGGCGACCGGCGAGACATTGCCCGGCACATAGAAATTGCCGCCCATGATGACGACGTCCTTCGCCAGCGTCGCAATCTCGGGGTCTTCCTTCAGCGCCAGCGCCAGATTGGTCATTCGGCCAACGGCGACGAGTCGCACTTCGCCCGGATGGGCGCGCACCGTGTCGATGATAAAGCGATGCGCCGGGCGCGGATCGAGCGGCAGGTCGATCGTCTCCGGTACGTCGATATCGCCGAGGCCGTTATCGCCATGCACCATGGCCGGCCATGGCCGCTCCGCGCGCGAGGAATCGATGGTGACGCTGGCGCCTTTGGAAACGGGTGCCGGAATATTCCATTCGCGCTTGAGGAAGAGCGCATTGCGCGTCGTCGTCTCGACCGAGGCGTTGCCGAAGACCGTGGTGATGCCGAGAAGCTCGATTTCGGGATGGCGGTGCAGGAAGAGAAGCGCCATGGCGTCGTCGACGCCAGGGTCGGTGTCATAAATGACCTTGTGCATGAGATATCCTCTAGATGTGAACCGTGAGGCTGCCGGACGGCGCCGCGAATTGGCGCCACCATAACGCCAGAGCATGATGCTGAAAAGAGCGGTTTTCAGACGAAATCATGCTCTATTTAATTGATCTACATACGGATTCGGATTTTAGACTGATAGGCCCAAATCTGCATCCGTATCGAGTCATGCTTTCTGCAGCCCGCTGCGGGCCACCGCCGCCGTCGCGCGAGCAGATTTGATCTTGGCGACGACAAGCTCGGCCGAGGCGCCCGCCGCAGCCAGCGCCGCACCCTCGGCGACGCCATGGCAGCCGACGCGGGCAAAGACGATTTCCGACGGATTCGCGAGCCGCGGCGTCTCCTCCTCCAGCCGCCCGGCGGCAAAAAACACCGCCGGCACGGCGAAATGGGCGGCGACTGCAAGCACCGCCGCCTCGCTCTTACGGCTATCGATTGAGGCGACAGCGGCAAGGGCCTCCCCGCTGACCGCGGCCTCGCGAAGTGCCTGTTCGGCAAGCACCAGCACCTCCTCTGCCGGCGTGCCGCGCTCGCAGCCGAGCCCGAGGACGAGGCGCCGGACCGTGTCAAATCGGACCTCATCCATGACGAACAACCCGCCAAGATTCCAACGGAGACTCTTGCACGTGAATGTTTAGCGCAGCGCGTGAACCCACAACCTTGCCCGCGCGCTCTGCCGACAGGAGCCGATCCTGATGTTTAGAACTCCACACCGGGCTGCCCTTTGATGCCGGAGCGGAAGGGATGTTTGACGAGTTCCATCTCCGTCACCAGATCGGCGATTTCGATCAGTTCTTCCTTGGCGTTGCGCCCCGTCAGCACGACATGTGTCATGGCGGGCTTCTCGTTCTTCAGGAAAGTGACGACGTCGTTGATGTCGAGATAGTCGTAGCGTAGTGCGATGTTGATCTCGTCGAGCAGCACCATGGAATTGCGCTCGTCGCGGATCAGCTCCTTGGCCTTTTCCCAGGCGGCCGAGGCGGCGGCAACATCGCGGGCGCGGTCCTGCGTTTCCCAGGTGAAACCTTCGCCCATCGTGTGGAACTGGCAGAGATCGGAGAAATGCTTCTCGATCAGGTCACGCTCGCCGGTCCACATCGCACCCTTGATGAACTGCACGACGGCCGAAGGCTTGCCGTGGGCGATATGGCGGAAGATCATGCCGAAGCCGGCCGAGGACTTGCCCTTGCCCTTGCCGGTATGAACGATGATCAGCCCCTTGCCATCGGTCTTGGTCGCCATGATCTTGTCGCGCGCGGCTTTCTTCTTCGCCATCTTCTCGGCGTGACGCGCATCGTCCTTGCCAGCCCCGGCTTCTGCGATCTCGTTCTCTGGGGTCTCATCGCTCATAGCTTCACCTCGTTCTATTGTCTGACGGCCAGGTCGAACCGGGCCGAATTGCTACGCGGCGTCCACAGGCTGCGATCGATCGCCTCCATCAGCCGCTCCTTCATCTCGTCGAAGGCCGCAGGGTTCTTCTCGATCATGAAATCGCGCACGGCGGGATCGGCGACGAAGGCCCGGTAAACGGCCTCGAAGTGATGTTCACCGACCGCACCCGTCGTCGCCGAAAAGGCAAAGAGATAATCGACCGTAGCAGCGATCTCGGCAGCGCCCTTGTAGCCGTGGCGCATGACACCCGATATCCATTTCGGATTGACGACGCGCCCGCGCACGACGCGGCCGATCTCCTCCTCCAGCGAGCGGATCACCGGCTTTTCCGGCCTGGAATGGTCGTTGTGATAGATCGAGGGACGCGCGCCGGCGAGCTGTTCGGCCGCCGCCGCCATGCCGCCCTCGAACTGGTAATAATCATCGCTGTCGAGCAGGTCGTGCTCGCGATTGTCCTGGTTCTGAATGACGGCCTGCACCGAGCGCAGCCGCTCCTCGAACAGGCCGCGTTCGGCCTTGCCCTCCTCGCCGGCGCCATAGGCATAGCTGCCCCAGACGAGATAGGCCTCGGCGAGATCGGCGCGCCGCTCCCAGCCTTTTTCGTCGATCAGCGCCTGCAGCCCGGCGCCATAGGCGCCGGGTTTCGAGCCGAACACACGATAGCCTGCCCGGCGTTTTGCCGACACCTCGTCGAGGCCGGCGGCCGCAAGCCTAGCCGTCTCGCCGCGCATCCGCTCAGCGATGGGATTGTCGCCGACATCCTCCTCCAGCGCGCCGACGGCGCGGATCGCCTTGTCGAACAGCGCGATCTGCTCGGGAAAGGCATCGCGGAAGAAGCCGGAGATCCTGAGCGTCACGTCGACGCGCGGCCGCCCGAGCATCGCCGGCGCAATGATCTCGTAGCCGGTGACGCGGCGCGAGCTCATGTCCCAGAGCGGCTTGACGCCGATCAGCGCCAGTGCCTGGGCGATATCGTCGCCGCCGGTGCGCATGTTCGACGTGCCCCAGGCCGTCAGCCCGAAGGAAACCGGCCATTCGCCGTGATCCTGCACATAGCGGCGCACCAGCAGCTCCGCCGATTTCTTGCCAAGCTCGTAGGCCGCCGGCGTCGGCACGGCGCGGCTGTCGACCGAGTAGAAATTCCGTCCGGTCGGCAGTACGTCAGGACGCCCGCGCGTCGGCGCGCCGGAGGGTCCAGGCGCGACAAAGCGGCCGTCGAGCCCTTTGAGCAGGCCTTCGATCTCGGCCGGGCCGCAGGCGAGGATGGAGGGCTTGAGACGGGTTTCGATCTCGGAGAGTACCGATCTGCTTTGGGACCAGAGGGTCGGGCATTCCATCTCGCCGGAAACGAACTTCGCCGAGAGTAGTTCGATGCGCTCGACGGTGTCGCCGTTGGTTCGCCAGGGGTCGTCGAGAATATCTGCGAGGATATCAGGCCGTGGGCCGGTCCAAACGGCGGCCATGTCGGTGTCGAGGGGGTCGAAGGAAGACCCCGCCCCAGCCCCTCCCCACAAGGGGGAGGGACTTACCGCTACGCCTGCGGCAACCTCTGCGACCAAAGCTGATAGTGAGACGGTGCGCCCAGCAAGCCCCTCCCCCTTGTGGGGAGGGGTTGGGGCGGGGTCTTTTAGCTGAGAAGGGTTTTTCAACGCATCCCCGGCAATCGCCCGCTGCAAGCTCGCATCCCCACCGTCACCCAGCCCGCGCGGCACCCGCGCCAAAGCCACGGTCAGGTCCGTCAGCAACCGCCCCTCGGGCGACACGCCGAACACATGCAGCCCGTCGCGGATCTGCATTTCCTTGAGGTCGCAGAGATAGGCGTCGAGCTTCTTCAGCGCCTCGCCCTCGCTTTCGCCCTTGGCAATGCCGGCATCCCGGTCGAGGCCGATATCGGTGACGAGATCGAGGATCTGACGGCTGAGCAGGCGGATGCGGCGGGGATCGCCGCCGGAGGCCTCGTAGTATTCATCGACCAGCGCCTCCAGATCCTTCAGCGGCCCATAGCTTTCGGCGCGCGTCAAAGGCGGTGTCAGGTGGTCGATGATGACGGCAGCACTGCGGCGCTTAGCCTGCGTGCCCTCGCCCGGATCGTTGACGATGAAGGGATAGAGGTGCGGCAGCGGACCGAGAATAGCCTCGGGATAACAACTTTCAGACAGCGCCAGCGCCTTGCCCGGCAGCCATTCGAGATTGCCGTGTTTGCCCATGTGGATGATCGCATGGGCGCCGAACTCGCCACGCAGGAAAGCATAGAAGGCGAGATAACCGTGCGGCGGCACGAGATCCGGCGAATGATAACTCTCTTTCGGATCGATATTATAGCCACGCGCCGGCTGGATGCCGACGAGCACCTCGCCGAAGCGCGCAAAAGGCGGGGCGAAGACGCCCTCGCGAAAATACGGATCGTCTTGCGGATTGCCCCAGCGGGCTCTCACCTCATCCTGAATCTTATTGGGAAGAGATTCCAGGAAGCTGTTGTACCGACTCAGGGAAAGCGTCTCGCGAATGATCTTTCCGTCGGAACCGGAATTGGTCGGCCCTTCCATCAGGTGGCGGATCAGCGCGTCGCCGTCGGCTGGAATGTCGGCGACCAGATACCCCGCCGCCCGCATAGCCTTCAGCACCTCGATGGTGCCTTCAGGCGTATCCAAGCCGACGCCGTTGCCAAGTCGACCGTCGCGGTTCGGATAGTTCGCCATGACGATCGCGATGCGCCGGTCGCCGGCGGAAGTCTTGCGCAGCCGTGCCCAATTGGCGGCAAGCTCCGCCGTATAGCGAACCCGCCCGGCATCGGCCTGGCTGGCGACGATATTGGTCTCGACCAGCGCATCGTAGCGCGCCGCCGTCTTGAAGGAGATCGCCCGCGCCAGCACCCGGCCATCGACTTCAGGCAGCGCCACGTTCATGCCGAGATCGCGCGCCGACAAGCCCTGCGAGGACGCCGCCCATGCCTCCCTCGACGAGGCCGACAAGATCGCCTGCAGCACGATCGCCTCATTCGCCTCCAGCACCGTCGGCTGCCGGTCCGCACCCGGTGCCGAGACCGCAAAGCCCGTCGTGTTGATGACGACATCGGGTTTCAGCGCCGAAAACACGCTTTCGAGAATGCCTGTGGAAACCGGATCCTTGAGGCTATAGGCAAAGACCGGCAGCGGGCGGAGGCCGAGTGTCATCAGCGCTTCGATCAGAGCTTCGATCGGCCCGGTCTCGCCGCTTTGGACGAGGGCGCGGTAGAAGCTGATGGCGACTGTCGGCTTC
>NZ_VSZV01000093.1:0-3954 GCF_008919455.1 Rhizobium sp. PEPV16 | reverse complement strand
CATCGGCACAGTCGATCACGCACCCAGTCATCGCTTTCGAGTTGAGCGAAGGCTGCACCGGGGGCTGCTGGTTTTGCGGTCTGTCGGCGGGTCGGTTCAAAGGTTATTTTGAATATAGCAAAGAGCATGCCTATCTTTGGCGCGGGGTAGTCGGCGTCGCGAGCGAAATGTTTGGTCCAGCAGCGAGCACCGGCTTCTGCTATTGCGCCACAGATCCGATGGATAATCCCGACTACGACCGCTTTCTCTTCGGCTATTATCAAATCACCGGCACATTGCCCCAAACAACGACGGCTATGCCTCTCAAGAATCTGGCACTCACCAAGCGCGTGCTCGAGCTGTTCGAACTCTATCGTTGCGTGACCAATCGCTTTTCCGTGCTAAGCACGGATCAACTCAACCAAATTCACGCGGCATTTTCCCCAGAGGACCTGATGGGCGTTGAACTCGTCCTGCAAGGCAAGGAGATGCGAAGTTCAAAAGCTTTCGCCGGCCGCGCGCGAAAGGAGAAACTCAGCGCAGTCAAAAACGGCGATGCAACCGTGGAACTCGAGAGCGATCACACGACGATCGCCTGCGTTTCCGGCTTTCTCGTAAACATGCCGCGGCGGCGTGTGCAACTGGTGACGCCGGTACCGGCGAGCGGACGTTGGCCTCTCGGTTATCGCATCGTGGATGAACGTTTCTTCGGAACGCCAGATGAGTTCCGGGACGAAGTCCAAAGCATGATCGATGAGCACATGCACGAGAGCCCGCCTCCCAACCGGCCGATCCGCTTCCGCGGCGACTTGCAGTACGAGGCCAAGCGCCATCACTTCCTTCTCCGATCTGGCCACTTTGAGTATCGGGTGCCCGACAAAGCCGCCTCCTCCGTTGGCAATCTGATCGCAGCTGGCCATTGTACTGCGTCGGAATTGGTTGCGCAGGTCGTAACGAATGGAGCGAGCGCCATAGCAATTGCCGATGAGCTCGACCAGCTGCACATGAGGGGATTGCTCGAAGAGGACCTCGACGAGCGCTTTGCCTGGCGGAATGGCGAGGGCACGACATGAGCGCCGATATGCCGATCGTGCTGGTGAACATGCCGATGTCAACAGTTGAACGACCGTCGCTGGCGCTTGGTCTGCTGCAGTCGGCGCTGACGCGGGCCGGCCTGAAATCGAAGACATTTTATGCTAATATCTGGTTTCTGGAATACGCTGGCCTCGCCGACTATAATTTACTTGAGACTTCCCCTCCGGAGGAAGCGCTTGTTGACTGGCTGTTCGCAGGCGTCGCATTTCCCGACTTCGAAACCAACCACGCCCTGTTCCTCGACCAATATTTCCGGCGCAATCCGTGCCCACACAAAAGTGAGGTCGAGCTTCGTGCTAATTTCCTCAAGTTGCGTTCGCTCATCGGCGGCTTCATCGATTGGACATGCGGCAAGATACTGAAGGAACAGCCGGCTATCGTCGGCTGCACGTCAACATTCAATCAGCACGTTCCCTCGTTTGCGTTGTTGCGCCGCCTGAGCGAGCTCGCGCCAGGCTTGGTCACCCTCATGGGGGGGGCAAATTGTGAATCCGTGATGGGACGTACTACTCATGCCCGGTTCCCGTGGGTCGACTACGTCGTGTCGGGGGAGGCCGACACGCTGATCGGAGGGCTCTGTCGCGACATCCTCACTCATGGTCGCGATATCCCACCTGGCGACCTGCCGTTCGGCGTTTTCGGCCCAGTTCATCGCCAGGCCGGCTATCCCGCCACGCTGACAGGCGACTGTGTGCCCCGCGCAGTGGTCGAGGATATACATGCCCTGCCGCTGCCCGATTTCTCGGATTATTTTGTCGAACTTGAGCGATCGCTCTATGCCGACCGCGTTTATCCGGGGCTGCCGATGGAGTTCTCTCGCGGCTGCTGGTGGCAGCGCAGCAGCCCCTGCACGTTCTGCGGCTTGAACGGCGCATTGATGACGTATCGCCAGAAACCGGCCGCACAAGCGTTAGAGGAGATGATAGAGATGTCCAAGCGCTACGGCACGTCGCGCATTGAGGCGGTGGATAACATTCTGGCGAATGACTATGTTGAAAAGGCATTGCCTCGCCTCGTCGCCCTACGCGAAAAGCTCTCCATCTTCTTTGAAGTCAAAGCCAATTTGAAGCGCGTTGAAGTCGAGAAGTTGGCCGCAGGCGGTGTCCGCTGCATCCAACCAGGTATCGAGAGCCTGGATAGCCGCGCTTTGAAGCTTATGGGCAAGGGAACGACGGCAGTGCAAAATGTTCAGCTCCTGAAATGGTGTCGCCAGTTTGGCGTGCGGGCTATCTGGAGTATCCTGTGGGGTTTCCCCCGCGAAAGCGACGCCTGGTACGCTCAAATGGCTCGCTTGTTGCCGCTGCTGCATCATCTGCAGCCGGGACACGCTGTTAGATTGCGCTACCAGCGCTTCAGTCTCTATCATCGCGCACCCGACCAATATGGTCTGACGCTCAGCCCGGCCGCTTCCTATCGCTACGTCTATCCGCTCTCTGAGCGCGATCTTGCGGATCAGGTTTACTACTTCGAAGACAGTCAAGCCAATGATACCGGCCGCAATTTCGGTGTACTTGACGCAAACCGCCGCCCCGGCGTTCAGGCGATGATTCAAGGTATGGATGCCTGGAGAGACGCATGGCGCGGCCCGACGACCCCAATGCTATCGATGTGCGATAGCGGTGACGAGATTATGATTGAGGACACGCGCAATATAGCAGTGGAGCGTGAACAGCGAGTCAAAGGCTTGGCGCGTGAAATCCTACTGGCTGCTGATCAAGGCATGCCAGAGGCCCGCCTGAGTGGACAGCTGAAGGGGGCGAGCCTGGCGGAGATTGAGGAGGCGACTGCAGACCTTATTGCTCGCAAGCTAATTGTCCGGCTGGACGCCCGCCTGGTCGGGCTTCCGGTTTGGGACCCCTGTACGTCAATGCCCGCTCTGGCCGAGTTTCCAGGAGGCTATTTAGACCGACATCTCGGCGGCTAAGGTTGCGTGCATATGCTCTTGGAACTTGAGGTATGGGGCACAAATATCAAAGCAAACCTATAGCAATTTATGGAAACTTGGGCGTGTAGCGCATTGCTGGATTTGGAACGAAATTAAATGACGACGACATGATGAGGCAGCGACTGTTCAGTATTGCGGACGCGCACGAACGCCGACGTCGGTGGAGCAACGAGGACAAGCTCGCGATTGTTATGGCGGTTGGGGAAGCTCCCACCACAGGCGTCATTTTCTGATTGATGTAGATCGAGGATCAGTTGCCGTCTTCGTGACAGTACACAGAAAGCCGGCCGTGAGGCGGTCATCTTTGCAATGGGGAAGACATCATGAATCACGACGGAAACGATCATGGTCGCGGTCGCGAGGCAAAAATCACCGCGGAAGCATTCAAAATCGCCTGTGCCTTCCTGTTGTCGGGCAGCTTGCTGGCAGGGCCGCGCATGCTGTCGACGCGTGGAAGCCGGCGACCGGGGCTCGGAGCTGCGTCGCACATCAAAGCAGCTGACATCGAAAACGGAGTCTGCAATGGATTCGCAAGCGACTTTTGACGACAGTGTCCGCACATTCGTAGACGCTGGCACAGCGGCCCTGAAAGGGCACCATTTTGTCTCTGAGGAGCTGAACAAAAAACGGCTGAGACCGCTTACCATGCTCCTCGCAACCGCTGATGGTGAGCCGGAAGGCGATAAGGAAAAGGGTGTCCAGTTCCGACTGAACCAGACCGGTAATATCTTCTATTCGATGTCCAATCGCGAATTGCAGGGCGAAACAAAGAAACTCTTTGACGGCGTCACAGTACTCTTCGCCGCGATGACGAAGGCGCTAGCTTCAAAGGACAAGACGATCTTCGACTACGACGCTTGGAGTAAGATCATCGCCAAGTCGGGGTATTTTATCGAGGTGCAGAAGTTCCAGAAGACCCTGTCTCTTAAGAGCGG
>NZ_VSZV01000224.1:11370-14924 GCF_008919455.1 Rhizobium sp. PEPV16 | reverse complement strand
TGATCCGAAGCCGTTCTCGATGCGGCGGACCGATTTAAGCCGCAGCGGCGCGCGGGTAAAGATATGATCGATCGGAATACCGAAGGCGCCGGCGCGGATCGGCCATGTCGCGGGCTCCAGCGATGCCGTGCCCAAGCCTTGAGTGCGCATGAGATACTGCATGTCGGGCGCGAGAATCGACGTATTGAAATCACCGGCCAGAACGAGCGGTCCCGAAAGGGTAGGGATGACCTCCGCGAGATCCCAGACCTCCAGGCCGTGGAACTCGTCGTAATAAGGTTTGGTCAGGTGCGCGGCGAGGAAATTGACCTTCTGGCCATCGAAATCGATCGTCGAGATCGTCAACCGGTTGCGCCAGAGCAGGCCGAGATTGCGGATGCGGGGTTCGATCAGCGGACGCTTCGACAGCACCAGCGTATCGCATTGCTCCATGCCGACGCCGCAGCCGATATAATAGGGATAAGTCTTCAACAACCGCGGCAGTTCCGACAGCAGCGGTTCGGCCTCCAGGATGTTGACGACGTCGGCGCCTGAGGCGATGACCATGTCGGCGATGTGAGGGCCGTTTGCGAAATTATCGTTCTCGATGTTGAAGGACATCAGCCTGAAGAGGGCCGGGCGGCTCTCTTCGACTGAGGGTTCGACGAATTCGCGCATCATCGCAATGCCATGGACTGCAAGGACCGCCGATACCGCGAGCGTCAGCAGGCCATACCAGTGTCGCTTGACGAGAAGGGCTGCGACCGAAGCCACCGCGCCGGCAACCGCCAGATGGACCTGGAAGCTGTAAAAAAAGGACAGCAGATAAAAATCGGTGACGTATCGCAGGGAGATGATGGCGAGAACAAGCGTCGTAAGGACGCTGAATACGCAAAAAATCGTGTCTCTCATCCGCTCCGGTCCGGCTCGCTGGCGTGGCTTGGACTGCGCCTATCACGAGGGCATTTTTGTTGCAATGCAACATAACGGCAAGCGCGTGTTTGCCTTAAAAAATTCATCCGAAATTTCCCGCGACATTGTGCCCTCATCCCCTTGCCAAGGCTGGACATAATTTGCGATCAAGCATAGAACGCGCCGGATTGCTGGGGAATCTATGGCCGAATTGTGTCTAGAGAGATTCGCCGGCAGAGGGGGCAGGGCGGAATTCCGCGAAAATTGCGCAGAGGATGTTAGCCGTGAGCGAACACGAAACGACAAGCGAGGGCACGGGCGAACCCACTCGCCGTGATTTCCTTTATCTCACCACTGGTATGGCGGGCGCCGTTGGCGCCGTCGCGGTCGCTTGGCCGTTCATCGATCAGATGCGTCCTGACGCTTCGACGCTCGCTCTCGCCTCGATCGAAGTCGACGTTGCCAGCCTGGAACCCGGCATGTCGCTGACGGTCAAATGGCGCGGCAAGCCGATCTTCATACGCAATCGCACCCCGGAAGAAGTGACGGCCGCAGCCGATGTTCCGCTGTCGGATCTCAAGGACCCGATTGCGCGCAATGCAAACCTTCCCGCCGACGCTCAGGCAACGGGTGTTGACCGTTCGGGCGGCAAGGACAAGGAAAACTGGATCGTCATGATCGGCACCTGCACGCATCTCGGCTGCGTACCGCTCGGCCAGGCCGGCGAATACAATGGTTGGTTCTGTCCCTGCCATGGCTCGGTCTACGACACGGCCGGCCGCATTCGCAAAGGTCCTGCGTCCGAGAACCTGGCGATCCCGACCTTTTCATTTGTGTCCGATACCAAAATCAAGATCGGTTGAGGGGAGACTGATATATGAGTGGCCATTCCAGCTACGAGCCATCAACCGGCCTCGAGAAATGGGTCGATGCGCGCCTTCCGCTGCCGCGCATGGTCTATGATAGTTTCGTCGCCTATCCGGTTCCGCGTAACCTGAACTATGCCTATACTTTTGGCGCAATGCTCTCCGTCATGCTGATCCTTCAGATATTGACGGGTGTGGTTCTCGCCATGCACTATGCCGCCGAGACGACGATTGCCTTCAACTCCGTTGAAAAGATCATGCGCGACGTCAATCATGGCTGGCTGCTGCGCTATATGCATGCCAACGGCGCGTCTTTCTTCTTCGTCGCGGTCTACCTGCACATTGCCCGCGGCCTCTACTACGGCTCCTACAAGGCGCCGCGAGAAATTCTCTGGATTCTCGGTGTGGTCATTTATCTCCTGATGATGGCGACCGGTTTCATGGGTTACGTTCTGCCCTGGGGCCAGATGTCCTTCTGGGGTGCGACCGTCATCACCGGCTTCTTCTCGGCCTTTCCCCTGATTGGCGAATGGTTGCAGCAGTTCCTACTCGGCGGCTTTGCCGTCGAACAGCCGACGCTGAACCGCTTCTTCTCGCTGCATTACCTGCTGCCCTTCATGATCGCCGGCGTCGTCGTCCTGCACATCTGGGCGCTGCATGTCGTCGGCCAGACGAACCCGACGGGCGTCGAGGTCAAGACGAAGACGGACACGGTGCGCTTCACGCCCTATGCGACGATGAAGGATGCTCTCGGTGTATCGGTCTTCCTGCTGGTCTATGCCTATTTCGTCTTCTACATGCCGAACTTCCTCGGCCATGCCGACAACTACATCCCGGCCGACCCGTTGAAGACGCCGGCGCACATCGTTCCGGAATGGTACTTCCTGCCGTTCTACGCGATGCTGCGTTCGATCACCTTCAACGTCGGCCCGATCGATTCCAAGCTCGGGGGCGTGCTGGTGATGTTCGGTGCGATCATCGTGCTGTTCTTCCTGCCCTGGCTCGACACTTCCAAGGTTCGCTCCGCGGTCTATCGTCCCTGGTACAAGGTGTTCTACTGGCTGTTCGTGATCAACGCGATCATCCTCGGCTGGCTCGGATCGCAGCCGGCGGAAGGTGACTTCGTCTGGATCTCTCAGGTCTGCACGCTCCTCTACTTCGCATTCTTCCTGGTTGCCATGCCG
Organism: Rhizobium sp. PEPV16; assembly: GCF_008919455.1. Lineage (NCBI taxonomy): Bacteria > Pseudomonadati > Pseudomonadota > Alphaproteobacteria > Hyphomicrobiales > Rhizobiaceae > Rhizobium > Rhizobium sp. PEPV16. The sequence continues at coordinate 11,983 of NZ_VSZV01000224.1, read as the reverse complement.
GTGCTCGGCCTCCTCGAGACACCGCGCCGCATCCCGAACTCGATCACCGAAGCGGTGCTCGAGAAGCGCAACAAGACAGCTGCCGCCAGTGCAGCGGCCAATGCGTAAGCGCGCGACGGAAGGGAACAGAAACATGAAAACGCTTGTTGCAAGCATTCTCTCGCTCGCTGTCGTTGCCGGTCTCAGCGGCGCGGCTCTGGCCGAGGAGGCGCCCGCCAACGGTGCGGCTCCGGCCCATCACGCGGAAGGTGAGACGCCGCATTATCCGCTGAAGCATCCGAAGGAGGAGGAATGGTCTTTCGCCGGTCCGTTCGGCCATTACGACAAGGGCCAGCTTCAGCGCGGCCTCAAGGTCTACACGGAAGTCTGTGCAGCCTGTCATTCGATGAAGCTCGTGCCTTTCCGCACGCTCCACGAGCTCGGCTATTCCGAGGCGCAGGTGAAGGCCTTCGCCGCGAACTACGAGGTCCAGGATGGTCCCGACGCCAGCGGCGAGATGTTTACCCGCAAGGCGGTTCCTTCCGATTACTTCCCGTCGCCTTTCCCCAATGCTGAAGCCGCGGCTGCTTCCAACAATGGCGCGGCTCCGCCCGATTTTTCGCTGATTGCCAAG
>NZ_VSZV01000224.1:0-11303 GCF_008919455.1 Rhizobium sp. PEPV16 | reverse complement strand
TTTCACGCAATATCAGGAAAGCGGCCCGGACTATATCCACGCACTGCTGACCGGCTATGAAGAGCCGCCGGCCGGTTTCCAGGTGCCGCAGGGGGGACATTATAACCCTTATTTCAATGCTGCCGCCGTCCTTGCCATGCCAAAGCCGCTCTCTGACGGCCAGGTGACCTATGACGACGGCGCGCCGGCGACGGTCGACCAGTATTCGAAGGACGTCACCGCCTTCCTGATGTGGGCAGCGGAGCCGCATCTCGAGGAGCGCAAGCGCACGGGCTTCATGGTCATGATCTTCCTGGCGATCTTCACGGTGCTGATCTACCTGACGAAGCGCTCGATCTACGCCAATAAGGAACATTGAGCGGTTCCCGCCGGATTTCGAAAGGCGGCCTACGGGCCGCCTTTTTTGTTGGTTCCGCCCCTGGCAATTGCTAGGGTGCGGCCAGTTTCATGCGTTCGCAGATATGGATTTTCCATGAACAATACGACTTCGGAGCTCGCAGCCAGCATCCGCTCCATTCCTGACTATCCCAAGCCCGGCATCATCTTCCGCGACATCACAACGTTGCTCGGCAACCCTCGGGCTTTCCGCCGGGCGGTCGACGAACTCGTGCAGCCCTATGCCGGCACGAAGATCGACAAGATCGCCGGCATGGAGGCGCGCGGCTTCATCCTCGGCGGCGCGGTGGCGCACCAGCTTTCCTCAGGCTTCGTACCGATCCGCAAGAAGGGCAAGCTGCCGCACGAGACCGTGCGCATCGCCTACAGCCTGGAATATGGCGTCGACGAGATGGAGATGCATCGCGATGCTGTCCAGCCCGGCGAGAAGGTGATCCTGGTCGACGACCTGATCGCCACCGGCGGTACCGCGGTCGGCGCGACGAAGCTATTACGCCAGATCGGTGCGGAAGTGGTCGGCGCCTGTTTCGTCATCGACCTGCCGGATCTTGGCGGCCGCAGGAAGCTGGAAGAGCTCGGCGTCGTCGTGCATACGCTGGTCGAATTCTCCGGCCACTGAGCCCTCGTCCTGCTGCTGCCTGGGGCGTCAGTCGAATTCGAGCACGCTGCTTTCGAAGCGGATAACGGCATCACCGTTTTGATTGACACCCTCGCAGAGGATGGTGTTGAGGTGCCATCCCGGCCGCGACGCGAGCGCCCGGCTGGAGAGGAAGGCGACGGAATAGGTGACGACGTCGCCGGCAAAGACCGGCCGCAGCCATTGCAGTTTCTGGAAACCCGGCGAAGGGCCGAGGTTCGGCGACGTCAGGCCGTTTTGCGCGAGTGCGACGCTCTGCCTTTTCCAAAAAGCGAGGAAGGTCCGCATCCAGGCGGCGGTGGTGTGCCAGCCCGAGGCGCAGAGATCCCCGAAAAGGGTGTCCTTGGCGGCTTCTTTGTCGACGTGGAAACGCTGCGGATCGTAGCGCGTTGCGAAACGGATGATGTTTTCCTCGGTAAAAGTGTAGTTGCCGATCTCGGCCTTCTCCCCAACCGCGTAAAGCTCGGACATCCTCATGCTGATGTCTCCGGGTTTATGCCGATATCGGCTGGCCGGGCGCGCATGCCGAACATGACCGAATTCTCCGAGACGCAGACGAGTTCGCCGCGCTGGTTTTCCACCTCGTGGCGAAACTTGACGATGCCGATGCCGGGGCGCGATCGCATCGGCCGGGTTTCAAGCACGATCGAGTGGCCGGACAGCGTGTCGCCGGCAAGCACCGGCTTTCGCCATTCCATCAGATCGACGCCGGGCGCACCTTCGCAAAGCGAGTTCAGCACGTAGCTGTCGGCCATCATGCGCATGAACATCGAAGAGGTATGCCAGCCGGAGGCGGCAAGGCCGCCGAGAATGCTGGCGCGGCCGGCAGCCTCATCGAGATGAATCGGTTGCGGGTCGAATTCGCTTGCGAACTCAATGATTTCCTCGGTGGTCACCGGCTTCGGGCCAAGCGCGAAGCGGCGGCCGGGCTGGAAATCCTCGAAGGAAAGCTTTTCTGCCGACATTCGCTCCTCCCGCCATATGCAGCGCACAATGCTTACAATAGCATCCGCGCGGGCTCAATGATTCCGGGGAGATAAACCGGCATGACTGAACTAAGGTCGATACTCGACGAGGCCGTGCGCCAGGAGCTGATTTCGCCGGAGACGGGCGGGCGTCTTCTGCCGTTCCTGACGGAGCGCGGGGTCGCCGTCATCGGGGGTGGGGTCGCTGAGGCACAGCCGGCAATGGCGGCGGAGGGGCAGGCCTGGTCGGATACCGAGACGCCACGCTTCGTGCGCGGCTTCCACGACGTGCTGATCACTATCGGCGTCGTGGTGGCGCTCGGCGGCCTCTGGGGGCTTGCCGCACTCTATGCCGTGCTGCCTGCGATCATCGTGCTTTCGGAAATCCTGGTGCGCCGCCAGCGGCTTGCCTTGCCAGCCGTCAGCCTGACGATTGCGCTGCTCTGCTGGACATTCCTGCTGATGTCCTTCTTCTTCAAGCCGGGAACATCAGCCTTCAATGATATCGGGGCGGAGGCGACGCAGTTCATCGCCGGCTTCCCGATCATTCTCGGCCTCTATTATGCCCGGTACCGCGTGCCGCTGTCGCTGGCGCTCTGCATCACCTCGGCCCTTGCGCTGGTGCTCACCCTGCTATTGCGTCTCATGCAATGGGCGAGCGGCGATCCGCAATTCTTCTCCAACCATCCCCTCCTGCTCGCGGTGGTCTTCCTCGTTTGCGCGCTCGGGCTGTTTGCAACGGCGCTGTATTTCGACCTCGGGGACCGGTTGCGCCGGACGACACGCTCCGATATCGCCTTCTGGCTTCATCTCGGCGCGGCACCGGCTCTGCTCTTCAGCGTAAGGCTGCTGATGTCGTTCGACGGCAATTTGCTCGATGTTGCCCAGGCGGTGTCGATCAAGACGCCCATAATCGTTATCAGCGTGGTGGTGTTGATGCTGATCGGCCTTGTCATCGATCGGCGCGCCTTCGTCACGTCAGGCCTGCTGTCGCTCGGTTTTGCAATCTACGGCATTTTCCGGCAGGGGAATGCGACGGTTGACACCTATATCTTCACGACGCTGATCGTCGTCGGAGCGATCGTGCTCATCATCGGAACAGGCTGGATGCCGCTGCGCCGCATCGTGCTGCGGGCGCTGCCGGCCGCCATTTCGCAAAGGCTGCCGCCGGCCGTCTTAGGGGTAACCCCGTAAATCTTACGATTTCGCCCAAACCGCTGAGCGATTTGGGCGAAATGAATTGATCGGGATAGCGGCAATTTCCGTTCAGGTGTTGAAGCGGAAATGGATGACGTCGCCGTCCTGGACGACGTATTCCTTGCCTTCGTCGCGCGCCTTGCCGGCATCCTTGGCGCCGACTTCGCCGTTGTATTTGATGTAGTCATCATAGGCGATGGTGTTGGCACGGATGAAGCCGCGCTCGAAATCCGAATGGATGACGCCGGCCGCCTGCGGCGCCTTGGTGCCGCGCTCGATCGTCCAGGCGCGCGTTTCCTTCGGGCCGACGGTAAAATAGGTGATGAGGGGGAGCAGCTTGTAGCCGGCACGGATCAGCCGGTCGAGGCCCGCCTCGTCAAGGTCGAGGGCGGCGAGGAATTCCTTGGCTTCCTCTTCGGGAAGCTGGGCAACCTCCGCTTCGATCGCCGCCGAGATGACGACGGTTTCGGCACCCTGTTCCTTCGCCATGACGGCAACGGCTTCGGTGAATTCATTGCCGGTCGAGGCATCGCCTTCGGCGACGTTGCAGACGTAGAGCACCGGATGCGAGGTCAGAAGGTTGAGGCTCTTGAGGATGACGATTTCTTCCGCATCGAGCGTCGACAGCAGCGTGCGCACCGGCTTGCCTTCGTTGAGCAGCTTCAGCGACGCTTCCATGATCGGCAGCATCGCCACCGATTCCTTGTCCTTGCCTGTGGCGCGCTTGCGCGTCTGCTCGGTGCGGCGCTCCAGGCTTTCGAGGTCGGCAAGCATCAGCTCGGTCTCGATCGTCTCGGCATCGGCGACCGGGTTGATGCGGCCCTCGACATGAGTGATGTCGCTGTCTTCGAAGCAGCGCAGCACATGGACGATGGCATCGACCTCGCGGATATTGGCGAGGAACTGGTTGCCGAGGCCTTCGCCCTTCGAGGCGCCGCGCACCAGGCCGGCGATATCGACGAAGGAGATGCGGGTCGGGATCAGTTCCTTCGACTTGGCGATGTCGGCAAGCTTGCGCATGCGCGGATCGGGAACGGCGACTTCGCCGGTGTTCGGCTCGATGGTGCAGAAGGGGTAGTTCGCCGCCTGTGCCGCCGCCGTCTTGGTGAGCGCGTTGAAGAGGGTCGATTTGCCGACATTCGGCAGCCCGACGATACCGCATTTGAAGCCCATGGCTAAAACCTGCTGTTCTTGAATTCCTTGCTGGTGCCTATGGGATAAAGGAGCAATATGGTCAAGTCTTAGAGAGCTTTTAGCGTCGCTCACTTGCCGACGGATCGGTGCTGGCCTATTCTTGAAAGCGACGGAGATTTCGACGTATTGCTGATTTCACCAGAATGCCGGCCGCTGTTCGCATAGACGCAGTTGACCTTTCGGTGACGATGCCGGCGACCAGCTCCTGCCCGTTTGAGGTCGGGAGCCGCACCGGCTAACCGTCAAAAATTCGTCATCGACAATGATTAGATGGTTTTGAAGATTTCTGACCCCATGTCATCAACGGGTGGGTTTTTCCGATGAGTGACAATGACATTGCCCTGAAACCGAAGACCAAAGTGAAGCTCAAGCTGGACAGGCCGAAGCTCTACAAGGTCATTCTCGTCAATGACGATTATACGCCGCGCGAACTGGTGATCATGATCCTGAAGGCCGTCTTCCGCATGAGCGAGGAGACCGGCTACCGGGTGATGATGACGGCGCACAAGCTCGGTTCCTGCGTGGTCGTGGTCTGCGTCAGGGACATCGCCGAGACCAAGGCCAAGGAAGGCATCGACCTTGCCAAGGGCATGGGCTTTCCACTGATGTTCACCACCGAACCGGAGGAATAGGCGCTTTCCGAGGGCCGCCCCGAATATGGAGTGAGGGCCGGCGGATCTGATAGCCGGTCTTTTCCTGCACGAAACCGCAATTCTCATAGAAGCGCAACGTTGCCGGATTCTTGGAGCCGGTAAGCAGCATCACCTTGTAGCATCCGGCGTTCCAGGCCTCGGCGACCGCGTGGCCGATGACGGTGCGGGCATAACCGCGCTTGCGATGATCGGCATGGGTGACGACGTTTTCGATGAGCGCATAGGGCGCGCCGTTCCGTGTCAGGTTCGGCACGACGACGCTTGTGACGGTGGCGACGGCGACCTCACCCGCAAAACCGATGAAGACGGTCATGCCGGGCTGGGCCAGGATGGCGGAAAAGCCTTCTTCGGCAATGGCCTCGTCAAGGACCGGATCGGTGGGGTTCAGGTGACGGTAAAGTGTCATGAGGCCGGCGAGATCGCCGCGGGCAGCCGGGCGGATGATGACGTCTTGATCCGGCATCGGTCTCAATCGCCCTTTTTGCCGAACATCTTCTTCAGCATGTCGGCCATCGGGCCGGTGGCCGGCAGCTTCGGTTGATTGTGGTTGCGGGCCTGATGGATATGCGACTGGCCGGCCGGCTTCTTCTCGGCGTCCTTCTTTTCCTTCGCCGGTTTCTCCTCCTCGGCTTTGCCGCCGAGCGCCAGCGCGATCTTGTTCATCAGCTGCGAATCCTCGTTTCGCACCAGCATATCGGCATTGTCGGCGAGCGTGTCGAGAAGCGGCTCCAGCCAAGTCTTGTCGGCCTTGGCGAAATCGCCGAGTACATGGTTCTGCACCATTTCCTTGACGCCGGGATGGCCGATGCCGAGGCGCAGCCGCCGGTATTCCCTGCCGCAATGGACGTCGAGCGACTTGATGCCGTTGTGGCCGTTGTGGCCGCCGCCGGTCTTCAGTCGTGCCTTGCCCTGGGGAAGGTCGAGCTCGTCGTAGATGGCCACGAGATCGGCCGGCTGGAGCTTGTAGAAACGCATCGCCTCGCCGACGGACTCGCCGGAAAGGTTCATGAAGGTCTGCGGCTTCATCAGCAGCACTTTCTCGCCACCGACCTCGCCCTCGGCGATCTCGGCCCTGAACTTCTTCGACCAGGGCGAAAAGCTGTGGCGCCGATGGATGGCGTCGACGGCCATGAAGCCGATATTGTGGCGGTTGCCGACGTATTTGCCGCCGGGATTGCCGAGACCCGCGATGATCAGCATGGCCTGTTTTTCCTCGCTAAAGCATGTCGCGCAAAGTGTGCAGCGGTTTTGCGACAATCACATCCGTAAAAACAAAGACCTAAACCGCGACGAGCAAATCTGAAAGATCGCGACGCGCTTTAGAACTTCCGCCGTTCACCACCGCGAAATGAAAGCAAAGTCAAGCGGAAAGGGCAGATATCTTCGGAGTCAGTCCGACAGGTTCATGCCGTATTTCAGGAAGATCTGCTTCTGGTCGCCATCGGCGATCAGCTTGTCGAGGGCAGCCTGCATCCTGGCGAGCAGATCGCCCGGAAAGTTCTTCTCGCAGGCGATGCCCATTGGCTGGGCGGAGAGCACGGTCACCAATTCCACCGGCTGGTCTGCCTTCAGCTTTTCGAAATAGAGTTCGGAGATCGGCATCATGTCGATGCGCCCGCCAAGCAGCTTGCGCAGCGTCGCGTTGAAGTCGCTGGCGACATCGAGCTTGGTGAAGCCCTTTTCCTTCAGGATCGTCTCGGTGTAATCCTCGCGCTGGGTACCGATCGTATATTTCTTCGCTTCGTCCAGATTGCCGGCGGTGACGCCCGAGCCCTTTCGCGTGATCAGGATATTGCGGTCGATGAGCAGCGGTTCGACCCATTTGAACAATGGATCGCGCGTGCTGTTGTGGGCAGTCGCGAAGACGCAGGTCATCGGCGCCGTGCGAGCAAGGCCATAGGCGCGCGCCCAGGGCATGACCTCGATCGTGTAGTCGACGCCGATCGCGGCCATCACCTTTTCGACCTGCTCGACGGTAGCGCCCTTGATCTCCTTGCCTTCGCGATAGTTGAAGGGTGCATAGTCCTCGGTCGTGAACGTCACCGTTTGCGCATGGGCGGTGCAGGGCAGCGCCAGGCATGCGAGAAGCAGGAGCTTTTTCATCCGTTCATCTCCTTGGTTCTTCGTTCACGAGGCGCGTGCGATGGCCGATTGCGAGGCCGTCAGTTCCTCGATCAGCGTGGCGGCGTGCTGCGGACGATGGAAGAGATAGCCCTGGCCATAGTCAAGCCCCATCTGATGGAGCGTGCGGCATTCCTCTTCGGTCTCGATACCCTCGGCAATGACGGTGCAGTTCATCTTGTGGGAAAGTGTGGTGATGCCTTCGATCAGCATGCGGCTCTTCTGGCGCACGTCGTCGTCGCCGTCGTTGATCGCGCGGGTGAAGGACTGGTCGATCTTGATGATGTCGACAGGGAAGCGGTTGAGGTAGCTCAGCGACGAATAGCCCGTGCCGAAATCGTCAAGCGCGATGCGGCAGCCGAAGCGACGAAGTTCCGTGACGATCAAGCGGATCTGTGGGTTGTCGTGCATCAGCACGGCTTCGGTGATCTCGACGACGATGCGCTCGGGACGGATGCCGTGGCGACCGACGATGGCGGCAAGACGGGCCGGCAGCGCCGGCTCGAACTGCAGCGGCGAGAAGTTGATGGCGAGATAGGTATCCTGCATGCCTGGTATGCGGGAAATCTTGGCGAGGTTGGCGACCGCCTTTTCCATGATGACGTTGCCGACGCGGACGATCTTTGCCGTTTCCTCGGCGACGCTGATGATCTCGGCCGGCGGTATCAAGCCCTTCTGCGGATGGTTGAGGCGCATCAGCGCCTCGAAACCGGCAATGCCGCGGCCGTTCAAGGTGACGATCGGTTGCAGGAAGGCTTCGAACCAGTTGTCGACGAGGCCGGCTTCGATATTGGCCTCGATTTCGGCCCGGCTGCGGGCACGGTCGAGCATGGCATTGTCGAAGAGCTGCGCGCCGTTCTTGCCGTCGCGTTTCTTGGCATACATCGCCATGTCGGATTTTTGCAGCAGCTCGGCCGCGGTTGCAGCATGATGCGGATAGATGGCGATGCCGACGGAAGCGCTCAGATGCATGTCGGGGGCGAATGGCGTTTCGAAGATCGAGGCGATCTGCTCGCACATCACCTTGGCGCGGGTTTCGGCGTCCTTGGCCGGCAGCAGGATGGCAAATTCGTCGCCGCCGAGACGGGCCGCCTCGTCGGAGGGGGCAAGATGGATCTTCAGGCGCTCGACGAGCTCGACCAGCGCCGTGTCACCGGCGGCATGGCCCATATTGTCGTTGATCCACTTGAAACGGTCGAGATCGACGAAGAGACAGGCGAGTTCCTGGCCGGCGGCATCGGCGGCGGCGATCTTGTTGTCGAGGACGGCTTCGAAGCCCTGGCGGTTGAGAAGCCCGGTCAGGTGATCGGTGATCGCCTGGCGGTGGTTGCGGTCCTCGGACGCCTTGAGTTCGGTCACATCGGTCATGACGGATAGCGAGAGGCGGTCCTGAGCGCCAGCTCCCGCCTCGGATTCCATGATGAGGACGTCCATGGTGCGGCCATCCAGGCAAACGAACTTGACGGTGACGGTCATGCCGCTTTCGGCTTGGCGGCGCTTGACGAATTTGTCGCGGGTCGCGGGGGTGACGAGATTGGCGAAGTTGCGGCCGATGACGGCGGCGCGGTTATAACCTGTGGCGAGCAGCCAATAATCGCTGACGGCGGTGATGCGGTCTTCCTCGTCGAGTGAGAAGAGCATGGCGGGGGTCAGATTGTAGATATCGGTGGCGCGGCGGTGGGCGAGCTTCAGCTCCTTTTCCTCGCTTTCGAGCTTGGTCTGCATCTCGTTGAAGCTATGGGCGAGCCGTCCCATCTCGTCGTTCGACTGCCAGTCGACATGATGGCGGGAGCCCAACTGGCGGGTGGCCTCGATTGCCGCCGTCAGCCGCATCAGCGGCTGGATGACGAAGAAGCGGTTGCCGATCAGCGCCGTGCCGAAAACGGTCAGCACCGCGAAGATGAAGATCGAGATGAAGACGACCTCTTCCTGCTTCAGGCCGGAAAACAGGCTGAGCGCGGGATAATAGACGCTGATGCTGCCGAGGTTCTTCGGACCGTCGACGGTGTTGTAGATGATGGCGCGTGACACCTGCACCAGCTTGCCGTCGAAGGAGCGCGGAATGGTGGACTGGCTGACGTCGAGCTGGCCCGACTGGTCACGCACTTCGACCTTGACGATGGCGCCCTGGGAAACGACCGTCGCGCTGATCTGGGTGACGCTGTCCTCATCAAGGTCCCATAGGGGTTTGGCCAGCGCCTGGGCATTGGCGACAAGAAGAACAGAGATATGGTCGCGTATTTCCTTGTCGGCCCGTTCCGAGGAAAGAAAAAGGAAGAGAACAAAGAGGGGAGCGACAAACACAAGCAGCGCTCCGCAAACTATCGCAAAAAATCTGTTCTCAACGGAATTGTTCATGGTTCCGTCTACTCCCCGGGCCGGCCGTATTTGCTGTCGCGCGTTGAGGCGGGCTTCTTCGCAGCTGACGGAGCATGCTTTCACGAATTTGTTAAATGTTGCTGAAACGGGGCGTTTCCAGGCAATGAAAAGCCCGCTTTCCAGGGGAAAGCGGGCCATATGCTTTACAAATTGGTCGAAGCGATCAGGCTTCGGCTTCGCCTTCCGCGGCGCTCTCATCAATGCCGGCAGCCGGAGCGATGATCGTCGCGATCGTGAAGTCGCGGTCGATGACCGGGGTGACACCCTTCGGCAAGGTGACTTCCGCGATATGGATGCTGTCGCCGATCTTCTTGCCGCTGAGGTCAATGTTGAAGAATTCAGGGATCGCATCGGCCGGGCAATGAACTTCGACTTCATGGCGAACGATGTTCAGAACGCCGCCGACCTTGAGGCCCGGGGATTTCTCTTCGTTGATGAAGTGAACGGGGATTTCGACGGTCACCTGGGTGTTGCCGGAGACGCGCAGGAAATCGACATGCATCGTGAAGTCACGGACCGGATCGAGCTGGTAGTCCTTCGGCAGAACCTTGTGCTTCTTGCCGTCGACGTCGATCGTCGCCACGGTAGTCATGAAACTACCGGCGTGAATGCGCTTCGTCACCTCATTGGTGTTGAGAGCGATGGCAATGGGGGCCAGCTTGTCACCATAGATGACAGCGGGAATCAAACCGTTGCGGCGAAGTTCACGGGCGGACCCCTTACCAACCCGTTCGCGCGCCTCGGCCTTGAGCTCGTAAGTTTCCTGGCTCATGGCTATTCCTTTCGAGGTTATTTGGAGAGTTCGGCGGCGGGCAAAAGCCTTGTTCCGACGAACCGGAGGCGGTATGACCCGACCTCATCCGCGTTGCCTCCAAGGGTGTCTACACGGACCGGTGGCCTATATTATAAGTCGATCGGAAACGCAAGTTGCGGATTTGGGTTGTTTTTTGCCCATATACACGCTTTCGCCAAGGTTTAACCATCGAAAACGAAGAGCCATTCGACTTCCTGCGACGGGAAGGCTGCCTGCAGGTGCAGGGCTTCCTCTTCGGTAGGCCGGGACCGCGCTCGGGCATCGAGGCGATCGTCAACGGCGAAGTGCCGGCCGTACAGCAGGAAACTTGCGCCGGTCGTGAAGAAATCCGCGGTCGCGTGACGTAGCTGAGGTTGACATCGGTGCGCTTCGCATCTTTGGATGGCCCGCATTCAAAAAAGCGGCTGAGGAGAAATCGGACTATGCGTCTCAAACTTGTCACGGCAACGAGCTTGCTGGCACTTTGCCTTGTCACCACGGCCCAGAGTGCCGAGATCAATCAGGATGGCGCCAATGCGGTCAAGGACACGCTGACGAAGCTGCTTCCCGAGGATCTGGCGAAGAGCGGTATGATCACCGTCAATCCGGCGGGGGCGCGATACGAGATCATCTACGATCTGGCGAAGCTGCTTGCCAAAGCCGATCCGGCGACATTCGCGATTAACGGGCTGACGCCGTTCTCGATGTTCGCCACGCCGCTCGACAGCGGGCTCTGGAACATCGAGGGTGACAACAACCTCAACGTTTCCGGCCATTTCAAAGGCCCCGACCAGAAGCCGACGGATTTTTCCTACTCCATCGCTTCGCTTGTCTACACCGGCGTCTTCGATCCGGCGATCAGCTATCTGCGCTCCGGCACCTTCACCGGCAAGGACATCAAGGTCACCAGCAAGTCCGACACCGAGGAAGTCCATGCCAGCATCGCCGCGATCGACCAAAAGCTGAGT
>NZ_VSZV01000018.1:0-678 GCF_008919455.1 Rhizobium sp. PEPV16 | reverse complement strand
CGCCAAGGCCTATCAGGCAACGCCCGCCCAGCTGGCGCTCGCTTTCCTGCTGGAACGCGACGGCGTCATCGTCATCCCGAAGACCTCGAATGCCGAGCGCGCAGCCGAAAACCGCGACTGCGTCTCGCTTGATATCACCGACGACGACTGGGATGCCCTCGATGCCGCCTTTCCGCCGCCCACAAAGAAAAAGCCGCTGGAAATGCTCTGATCTCCAGCGGTTTTCCCAATTATTGCAGCATCCGGCTTAGATGCCCGGGCTGTGATCTTACATGCCCGGGCTGTAATATTTACATGCCCTGCACGCCGCGATTCATCGCCGCAATGCCGGTACGGCACACCTCAATGAGGCCGAGCGGCTTCATGATCGCCACGAACTGATCAATCTTCGATGATTTGCCGGTGATCTCCAGAATGAAGTGGCCGACCGTCGCATCCACCACCTTGGCATGGAAGGCATCGGCAAGGCGTAGGGTCTCGGCGCGCATCTCGCCCTCGCCGATCACCTTGACCAGCGCCACTTCGCGCTCGATCGGCCGATCCTGGCCAAGCTCGCGGGCGCGCACCGTCAGATCGACGACGCGGTGCACCGGCACGATGCGTTCCAGTTGCGCCTTGATCTGCTCCAGCACCTGCGGCGTCCCGCGTGTGACGACGGTGATGCGGGAAAGATGCGCC
>NZ_VSZV01000217.1:0-13885 GCF_008919455.1 Rhizobium sp. PEPV16 | reverse complement strand
CCGTTTCATCGGCATCGAAAATCTCGACGAGGAGGAGCTGAAGCGCCTCAACCAGCTGGTCGCCAAGGCCGCCAAGGGCAGGGGTGAGACGGAGGCTTGCAGAGTATCGGAGTCAACCGAAGCGGCAAATGCGGCGCCGTCGAAAAAGGCGGAGGCGCGGAAACGCCCTGTTGCCGCCAAAGCGCCGAAGCAGAAACAACGGCCGCTTGAGAAAAGCTAAACTATGAAATACAATCGGCACTTATATTCAGTTCATTAAATCCAACTCGGCAGGGGAAAATGAACGACTCCCTTCTTAGAGAGCCGCAGGTCGAGCTGTTCTTTCAGGCTTATTTCATAGGAATGACATTAGGTCATTTGCCATTTTTCTTCGACGATATCGGATTTATCGCGTTTATTCCAAAGTTTATTGTTTCGCTGCCAATCGTTTTTGTATTGTTTATTTTTTATCGCGTTAAATACATTGAAATAAATTCACGGCCATTTCTTTGGTCATCAATCATTTTTATAGTAATTTTGTTGCTTATTGTGGCGGCTTTCTTGTTGTTGTCAGGTGGAAGTATTCAGAGGCTGACCTTGTTAGCTTTTTTCCTAATTATTTCTGTGCCTTCTGTCCTTGTCGCATGCATCTACTTTCCGGTTATGATCAGGCTGCGACTAAGGAAAGAAGCCGTCTGATAGATTCTCCGACGGAGAAGTATGCCGGCAGAAAAACGGCGCCTGCAAGGGCGCCGCCATATCGTCGATTGCAGGTCCGCTCAGGCGTTGTTGAACACGCGCCGGAAGATCGTGTCGACATGCTTCGTATGGTAGCCGAGGTCGAATTTTTCGCGGATATCTTCCTCCGAGAGGGCTGCGCGGACTTCGGCATCGGCGAGCAGCTCTTCCAGGAAATCCTTGCCCTGTTCCCATACCTTCATGGCGTTGCGCTGGACGAAGCAGTAGGCATCCTCGCGGGAGGTGCCGGCCTGGGTCAGTGCCAGCAGGACACGCTGCGAATGGACGAGGCCGCGGAATTTGTTGAGGTTCTTTTCCATGTTCTCAGGGTAAACCAGCAGCTTTTCGATGACGCCGGCGAGCCGGGAGAGGGCGAAATCGAGCGTCACCGTGGCATCCGGGCCGATCATGCGCTCGACCGAGGAATGGGAGATATCGCGTTCATGCCAGAGGGCGACGTTTTCCATTGCCGGCATGGCGTAGGAGCGGACCATGCGGGCAAGGCCGGTCAGGTTTTCGGTCAGAACCGGGTTGCGCTTATGCGGCATGGCCGAGGAACCCTTCTGGCCGGGCGAGAAATATTCCTCGGCTTCCAGCACCTCGGTGCGCTGCAGGTGGCGGATCTCGGTTGCCAGCCGCTCGATCGACGAGGCGACGACGCCAAGCGTGGCGAAATACATCGCATGGCGGTCACGCGGGATGACCTGCGTCGAGACAGGCTCGGCCTTCAGCCCGAGGGCTTCTGCCACATGTTCCTCGACGCGCGGATCGATATTGGCGAAAGTGCCGACGGCGCCCGATATGGCGCAGGTCGCGACTTCCTCGCGGGCGGCGACGAGGCGCTGGCGGCAGCGCTCGAATTCGGCATAGGCGAGCGCCAGCTTGACGCCGAAGGTGGTGGGCTCGGCATGGATGCCGTGCGAACGGCCGATGGTGACGGTGTCTTTGTGTTCGAAGGCGCGGTTTTTCAGCGCTTCGAGCAGGCGGTCGATATCGGCAAGCAGGATGTCGGTGGCGCGCACCAGCTGGACGTTGAAGCAGGTGTCGAGCACGTCCGACGAGGTCATGCCCTGGTGGACGAAGCGCGCATCCGGGCCGACGATCTCAGCGAGATGGGTGAGGAAGGCGATGACGTCGTGCTTGGTGACGGCCTCGATCTCATCGATGCGGTCGACGTCGAAGGTGGCGGCGCCGCCCTTTTCCCAGATCGTCTTTGCCGCCGATTTCGGGATGACGCCGAGTTCGGCCAGCGCGTCACAGGCATGCGCCTCGATCTCGAACCAGATGCGAAACTTGGTTTCGGGAGACCAGATGGCGACCATTTCGGGCCGGGAATAACGCGGGATCATGGGCGGCTGCCTTCACTTCAAGAGGTTGAGCGTCTAAGACGCAATTCCCGGCAAAATCGCTTCGCGCTTTGCCTAGCAAAACCGCTGCACAGTTTTGCTGGAATTGCTTTAGCGCCCCTGTAGCAAAGAAGGGCGGCAATCTCAACGCATGCGTTTGGCAAGATGATAGCTGCTTGCGACAAGACAGACGAGGCCAAGCGGCAGGAAGAGGCGCAGGCCGATCACCAGGAACTGATAGACGGCGCTGATACTGGTGAAGACGAACTGGAAAGCCCAGACGATACTGCCGAAGGGCGCATGCCAGCGCGAATAGAACATCCGGTATTCCATGGCGAAGAGGAAGGCGGTCATCAGGATCGTGGCCGCCGTCAGCGTCACGAAAAACGCGGCAAAACGCGTTTCAAGCGGCCTGCCATAGGCAAGGAAGCGGGCAACCGGCAGGGCGAAAGGCCAGGCGAACAGGCCGCCGGCGAAATAGAGTGCGGCGATCTCAGCAAGGCGGCTCGTCTGCAGGCCATTGCGCAAGTAAAGGCCGAGCATGGCGGCGGCGAGCATCTGCATCCCCCAGAGCAACGCGCCGGCGATCAGATCGGGGTAGGGCGGCCGTGCAGCTCTTAGACGATCCATCCTGGGGCGATCCGTCCTCGGGTGATCAGTCCTCGGGCGATCCATGCTCAGGGATGAACCGGAACGGCAATCCAGCGTCCGTTCCTCTCGGCATCGAAGGCCAGGACGAGGGCGATGTGAACCTGGTTTCCGCCTTCCGGCTGATAGACCACGGCGCCGCCGATCCGGTATTCGACGGAACATACGCGCTCGGCGGGAACCGCGGTCGCCTGGCGCGCCGCCTGGCGGTTCGGAGCGCCTTCCTTCTCGATCATCTGAAGGCTGAAGCCGATGACCCGCTTGTCGACCGCAGCGCAATCCTTCGGCGTCGGCATCGGCATCTCGCCGAGCGAGAGCGTATAAGGCGCTTTCGGCGGACCGTCGGTTGCAAGCGTCGTGTAGCGAAGCGTCTTCGAGGGCGAGCCAAGTTCGGTCGGCGGATTGAAGGCGGCGATCAGGCCGGGATTGGTCAGAAGATCGTATTTGTCCATCTGGCTGCGCGCCGCCGTCAGGTTCTGCCGCCGCGCCTTGGAGAGATTGGCGTCCTTGTCGGTCAACTCGGTATGGAAAGGCGTGCCCTCGAGATAGTGGCCGTCTTCGGTATCGATGAAATAGGTGTTGGAGTAGGGAAGGTTGCCGCTCTCCTCGATGCCGAACTCCTGAAATCCGAAGACCTTGCCGTCGGCGGAAAAGCCGATCGGCTGGATATTGGCGATGTCGCCGGCAAGTGACAGGCCGGGCAGGCCGACAAATGCGGCAGCAAGCATGCCACCAATGATCAAGCGTTTGTTCATGCTCGTGCCCCTTCGGCTGCCTGACGCAGATCGGCGACAGTCCGGCGATAATCCTCGACCGTATCGCCCTTGAAAATTGCCGAGCCGGCGACGAGGACGTTGCCGCCGGCGCGCGCGATGTCAGGCGCCGTTTCCACCGTGACGCCGCCGTCGACCTCGAGTTCGATCGGTCGATCACCGATCAGTGACTTTGCCGCCGCGATCTTCTTCGCCATCGCCGGAATGAATTTCTGCCCGCCGAAGCCGGGATTGACCGACATGATCAGGATGAGATCGACATCGTCGAGCACGTTCTCGATGGCGCTGAGCGGTGTCGCCGGATTGATCGTCACGCCGACCTTCTTGCCGAGATTGCGGATAGTCTGCAGCGAGCGGTGCAGATGCGGTCCGGCCTCGGCATGGACGGTGATGCGGTCGCAGCCGGCCTTGGCGAAGGCTTCGAGATAATCGTCGACCGGCGAGATCATCAGGTGGCAGTCGAAGGTGGCTGATGTGTAGGAACGCAGCGACTTGATGACATCGGGGCCGAAGGAGATGTTCGGCACGAAATGGCCGTCCATTACGTCGAGATGGATCCAGTCCGCGCCGGCGGCCGTCACGTCGCGCACCTCTTCGCCGAGCCTGGCGAAATCCGCCGCGAGGATCGAGGGGGCAATGCGAATGGGCAGAGTCATTAAATCTTACTCCGTATGGGGCTCCATCTGTCCGCGGCGCCCGAATTCAAGGCTGACGCCCTCTCATTGCGTAGGCGCGGCAGGTGGAAAAAAGCCGTTGCCCCGCCATTCGAGCAGGCGGTAGGGGTTTTGCGAAAGTTCATGCGCACCGGTGAAGGCGATAGCGCCGACCGGCGTCTGGAATGTCGTGCCGAGAAGCATCTCCTGGAGGGGCTTGCCCGCCGCAACTGCGGCTTGCCCCGCCTGGCCGGCAATGAGGGCCGCGGCCAGCGACGTCAGGACATAACCTTCCGGCTCGACGCCTTTGGCGCGCAGCGCATCGGCTGTAGCTGCGCTTTCCGGCAGAAGGGCGTATTCGGGCAGGGCGACGGCGCGCACGCCATCTGCGAGCGGCAGCGGCTGATTGGCGGCGCGCATGGCATCGCCGCCGAGGATGGACAGCTGGATGTTCTCGGCCCTGGCGTCGCGGCCGATGACGGCGATGTCGTTGCGATCGCCGCCGATGAAGACCCTGGTGGCGCCGGCCCGTTTCAGGCGGCGGACGAGGGCAATCTGCTGCTCCTGTCCCGGCCGGTAGGTATCGGTAAAGACCGGCTTCAGGCCGTTCTGCTCCAGCGCGTTGCGAACCGCTTCCGTCAGTTCGCGGCCATGGATGGTGCCGTCCTCGATCAGGGCGATCGGATCGGCGGCCCAGTCTTTCAGGATCACCTCGATCACCTTTGCCGCCTCGGCGCCGTCGGCGGGCGCCGCCCGGAAGAGCGGCCAGCCGTTCTTCAGCGCATCCTCCATCAGGATGCGGGAGCGCACGGAGACGGTGATCGCCGGAATATTGGCGTCCTTCAGCTTCGGCAGCGCGCCTTCCAGCGTCTCGCTGCAGAGAAAGCCGACCGCGACCTGGACCTTGGCGTTGACAAGCGCATCTGCGACCGCGGCACCACTATTCTCCTCGCAGGTCTCGTTGATGGCGACGAGGGTATTTCCGGACTGCTGGATCTCGAAACCGGCGCCGGCGGCAATCTGGGCGCCGAGGAGGGCGAGCGGGCCGTTCTGAGGGGCGACGACGCCGATCGTCACGCCGGCCGCATGGCTTTCAGCCGCCGCTCCCAGCAGCGCCAGAAAAGCTGCTATGCCACGCAGGTTGCTCATGAAAGGCGGAGATCCCTAGCCATCGTCCATGCCCTTTTATCCGCAAGGCCGCGATCGTCAAAGAAAAACAAGCGCAACACGGCGCTTTTCACCGGTCCTATTGTAGAAAAGGTAACCGATGCTCGCCATATTGGCGCGATGGCAAGACAATCCAGGCATAAAGCGCGCGCACGGAGAAGCAGGTGTTGAACAGGCAGCATATCGACCCCGGCCTTTATCGCGATGCCATGAGCCGTTATGCCGGCCATGTGCAGCTCGTGACGACGGCGATGGGCGAGTTGCGCCGCGGCGTCACCATCACTGCCGCCTGCTCGGTCTCCGACAATCCGGCCTCGGTGCTGATCTGCCTCAACAACACCAATCCGAAGAACGAAATCTTCTTCCGCAGCGGCGTCTTCGTGCTCAACACGCTTGGCGCTCATCACCAGGCCGTTGCCGACGCTTTCTCCGGGCGAACCGCGCTTACCAATGACGACCGCTTCGCCAGCGCCCGTTTTGACACACTCGTCACCGGCGCGCCGGTTCTCTTCGATGCGCTCGCCGCCTTCGATTGCCGGGTGATCGATATCAAGGAAATGCCGACGCACAATGTCGTCTTCGGCGAGGTCGCGGCTGTCCGCTTCAGCGAAAAACACCCGGCGCTGATCTATATGAACCGGGATTATCACGCGCTGTAATCCGGCTTGCGGTATTCGAGGAAGCAGAGAATGGACAATGCCGGGATCGAGGAAATGTTTCAGGGGCTCGGGCCTGTCACGATCAAGCGCATGTTCGGTGGAAAGGGCATCTATCATCTCGGGCGCATCATCGCGCTTGAAGTGCGCGACGAAATGCTGCTGAAGGCCGACGAGACGAGCGCCCCGGAGTTTGCCGCCGCCGGCTCCACGCAATGGACCTATGAGGGAAGGAAGGGCAAGCCGGTGAAAATGCCCTATTGGTCGATCCCCGACGAGGCTTACGACGATCCCGATCTGATGGCGAAATGGGTGAGGCTTGCCTATGAGGCGTCGCTTCGCGCCGAATAGTTAGCCGCGTTCAGCGGGCGACAAGGCTGCTATCGCCGCCTTGGTGAAGGCCGACAGTGGCGCGGGCAAATCCGTCAGTGGAAACCAGCCGAAATCCGACAGCTTGTCCGGTTCAGTCAGTTGCGGCTCGCCTTCAACGTCGCGGGCGAGATAGAGAATCGAGATCCAGTGTTGGTGATCGGCATCGATGATCTGCTCGGTCACGCCAAGCCGTTCTATGCGGCCGATCGTCAGGCCGGTTTCCTCTTCGGCCTCACGGCGCGCGGCAGTCTCTGCCGGCTCCATGTGATCGACCTTGCCGCCGACGATATTCCAATAGCCGGCTTCAGGTGGACGCATGCGTTTGTAAAGAAGGATCCTGGCGTCGCGCAGAATCACCAGACCGACGCCGAGGCCCGGAAAATCGAGACCGGGCCTGCCCATTGGAAGGTCAGACCTTGGCGCTGCCGGCGATCAGCATGAAGGCGGGGATATCGTCGCCGAAGCCGACCGGGGTCGGGCCGTCGTCGTGATCGCGGTGACGGCGGCGGTCGCGGCTGTCGTCGTTTGCCGGGTAGGGCCGACTGTTGCGCGCGTTGTTCTGCGGCTTCTGCTCTGCTTTGCGCTCGTTCTTCACGATGTCGGCCTTTACTGGTGCTGCTTCAATCACGTCGACGCCATTATCCTGTATGTCGTTATCAGATTTATGACTCGCGGCGGCGCGATTGCCGCGTCCGCGTCCACGATCCTTGTCGCCATTCTCTCTCGGCGCACGATCTCGGCCTGCACCATCTCTGGCGCCACGCTCGCGGCTGTTGCGGCGCGGGCGTTCGCTGTCCCGGCTGTCTTCTGCCGGCGGCGGCAGCGACGTCAAGTCGCCGCTCAGCCATTCGACCTTTTCGCCGATCAGCTTCTCGATGGCATCGACGAACTTAGTGTCGCGCTTGGTAACGAGAGTGAAGGCGGCACCCGAGCGGCCGGCACGGCCGGTGCGGCCGATGCGGTGGACGTAATCCTCTGAATGGATCGGTACGTCGAAATTGAAGACGTGGCTGACATCAGGGATATCGAGGCCGCGGGCGGCGACGTCGGAAGCGACCAGAAGCTGGAGATTGCCGTCACGGAAGCTCTGCAGCGTCATCGTGCGGGAACGCTGGTCCATGTCGCCATGCAAAGCGCCGACGGAAAAGCCGTGGCGTTCGAGCGACCGGAACAGATCGGCGACATCTTTCTTGCGGTTGCAGAAGATGATGGCGTTCTTGAGCTCGGTCTGGGCGCGGACGAGTTCGCGCAGGACGGCGCGCTTTTCGTAATCCTTGCCGTGCGAGGCGACGAGACGCTGCGTCACGGTCGCGGCGGCGGAAGCCGGCTTTGCGACTTCGATACGCTCTGGATTCTGCAGGAATCGATCGGCGAGCTTCTGGATCTCCGACGGCATGGTTGCCGAGAAGAACAGAGTCTGGCGGGTGAACGGGATCATCTTGGCGATGCGTTCGATATCGGGGATGAAACCCATGTCGAGCATGCGGTCGGCCTCGTCGATGACGAGGATCTCGACGCCACTCATGAGTAGCTTGCCGCGCTCGAAATGGTCGAGCAGGCGGCCGGGAGTGCAAATCAGCACATCGGCGCCGCGTTCGAGCTTGCGGTCCTGGTCCTCGAAGGAAACGCCGCCGATCAGAAGGGCGACGTTAAGGCGGTGGTTTTTGCCGTATTTCTCGAAATTCTCGGCGACCTGGGCAGCGAGTTCGCGCGTCGGTTCGAGAATCAGCGTGCGGGGCATGCGCGCACGCGCACGGCCCTTCTCCAGAAGCGACAGCATCGGTAGAACGAAGGATGCCGTCTTGCCAGTGCCGGTCTGCGCGATGCCGCAAATATCGCGGCGCTCGAGCGCAAACGGGATGGCTCCCGCCTGAATGGGCGTGGGGATCGTGTAGCCCGCATCCGTAACAGCGGATAGCACTTTTTGGCTCAAGCCAAGGTCAGCAAATGTCGTCAAAGGGAAAACTGTTTCCATTCCGTTCGGCCAAACTCTGAACGAGTCGGCGGGATTGCATGCCGCAATGCAGCGCGACATAGCCCCGAATGGCCGGCAAGTCAAGAAATAGAGACGCCGCACCCATTGCAGAGTGAAGCGTTGGTTACCGGGCGGGAGTTACTTGATATAGGTGGCGAGTTTAAGGCCGGCATTCATGAAATATACTGGATCGACGGCATGGCCGTTCTGGCGCACTTCATAATGCAGGTGCGTGCCCGTCGAGCGGCCGGTGCTGCCGGCAAGGCCGATGACGTCGTTGCGATCGACCGCATCGCCGACCTTGACCAGAACCTCCGACATATGCCCGTAGCGCGTCGAGATGCCGTTGCCGTGGTCGATCTCGACCATGTTGCCGTAGCCGCCGGTCCAGCCGGCGGAGATCACCTTGCCGGGTGCCGTCGGGCGGATCCTTTCGCCCGGCGAAAAACGGAAGTCGACGCCGGAATGGAGCGCGAGGCGGCCGAGGAAGGGATCACGGCGATTGCCGAAGGGGCTGGTCACGTCCTTGCCGACAGCGGGATTGCGGAAGGGTAGGGATTCCGCGGTACTGCGCACCGCTTCGAGCCGCGTCAGCGCGCCGTCGAGCGCTGCCAGCGAATTGTTGAAGTCGTCGTTGCTTTCAGGCTCGATATAAGGACCGCCGACGGCATCGTCGTCGTCTTTCCTGGCAGCGGTCTCGGGCATCGGAATCTTGAATCGGGTCAGCACGGTCTCGATGGCGTTCGCGGCATTGCCGGCATCGCTCGTCAGTTGTTCGACCCGGCTGCGCTGGTCCTGCTCGACATCCTTCAGCGACAGCGTCACCTTGGAAAAGACGCGGTCTGCGCGATCACCGACCGTATCGGTGGCCGGCACATAGGCGAGCGTCGAATTGTCGGGCGTCGCATCGGCGGGCGCACCGCTGGCCAGCTGTTTCTCGATCGCCTCGATGCCGCTCCCGGAGAGCGAAGCGCGCTTGTCCTTGACATCGGGCGCATAGGACTGAACGGGCGAAGACGGCGTAGGCGGGGCGCCGTCCGTTTCCGTCAGGCCGGAGCTTTCGGCCCGGTCGAGCAGATTGTCGAGCTTGCCATGGCGGGAGGTCAGCGCCATCTGCTGCTCCATCAGCTTGTCGACCTTGTCTTCCACCACCTGTTGGTCGAGAAGCTGGCGGGAGGTGATGCGGTCGACCTGCGCGCGAAGGGCGGCGATGCGGTCTTCATAATCGTGCTGCATGCGGGCCTGGCGGGCCATGGTGGCGCCGATCAGGTCGTCGCGTAGCACGAGATAGGACGTGGCCAGGAGGTAGCCGATCGAGAAGACGCCGACGAAGCAGAAGGCAAGCGCTGCCATCCAGGGACGGACCGTCATATGGCGGACTTTGTCGCCGCTTGCGAGGATGAGGATATGCTCCTGCGCCCGCCTGCCGAATATCCGGTGCTGATGTCCGCTGTTCACGCAGGCTCTCCCGATTGATGCTCTACGCCTCTTTCGGAAATTAGACACCGTTATGGTTAATGAATGCTTTCCTCGCCGCCATTACATCAAACATTTCAGGCATCTTACGCGTTGCTGATCGATGCAAGCGCGCGGTAGAAGGACGGCGTCAGCCCGGCTTCTGCGCGGGCAAGGTCGTTGAAGGGCGGCTTCAGCGGTCCGCGGAAATTGGCGCGCACAAGCTCCTGGAAGGCTTTTGCCGGATCGCGCTTCTCGCGGGCGCAGAGGAAGCGGAACCATTTGGCGCCGACGGCGACATGGCCTTTCTCGTCATTGTAGATGACGTCGAGCACCGCTGCACTTTCGAGATCGCCGGTCTGGCGCATCTTCGCCTGCAGCGACGGCGTGACGTCGAGGCCGCGGGCTTCCAGAATCAACGGCACGACGGCGAGCCTTGCCGTCAGATCGTTGCGCGTCGAATGGGCGGCCTGCCAGAGCCCGTCATGGGCGGGCAGATCGCCGTAATCGGCGCCGAGATCGTTGAGCCTGGCGCGCACCATGCGGAAATGCTTCGCCTCCTCGAAGGCGACCAGCATCCAGCCGTCGAAAAAGGAATTCGGCACCTGCTCGGTCGCGAATCGCGCGACGATATCGAGCGCCAGATCGACGGCGTTGAGCTCGATATGGGCGATGGCGTGCAGCAGAGCGATCCGCCCTTTGAGCGTATGCAGCGAGCGCTTCTCCACCTGGGTCGGCGGCGTCAGCACCGGTTTGTCAGGACGGCCGGGCCTGTCGGGCAGGGCTGCATCGAGCGGCGAGCGCAGCGACACCCGGCGGGCGAACCAGCGGGTGGCGCTTTCCTGCGCAAGCGCCGTCTTGCGGTCGAGATCGGCGGAAGAGATCGCATCGATGGCGCCGCCGCGCAGCGAGGTTATCGTGAGATCCCCGGTCACGCCGCCAGGTTCCTCACGGCCTCGAGCACGGTTTCGGCATGGCCCTGCACCTTCACTTTCTGCCAGATGGTGGCGATCGTCCCGTCCTGGCGAATCAGGAAGGTGGTGCGCTCGACACCCATGAAGTTGCGGCCGTACATGCTCTTTTCCTTCCAGACGCCATAGGCCTGCAGCGTCGTCTTTTCCTCGTCCGAGGCGAGCGCCACCGAAAGACGGTGCTTCTTGATAAATTTGTCATGGCAGGCGGCCGAATCGGGCGACATGCCGATGACGGCAGCACCCGCCGCTTCGAACTCAGCTGCTAACGCGGTGAAAGCCAGTGATTCGGCGGTGCAGCCCGTCGTGTCATCCTTGGGATAGAAGAACAACACGAGCGGCTTGCCGTGGAATTCGGCCAGCGAAACGCGGCCGCCGCCGTCGCGGGGAAGGTTGAAATCAGGGGCCGAGACGCCGATGCCGGGAACCGCCATTGGGAAAACCTTTCTTTTGCCGGGTTTGTGGATGACACTTTCTCTCCCCGAATTATATAGTGGACGGATACCCGTCCAGCATGGCCGGGTTCAATTCTTCAGTTAAAGGGAGAGCCCGAGGGCGCATGTCAGCCATCCGCGGCGAAAAGGTCACGTTTCGCAAGAAGGATATCGTTGCGCTGGACCGCTTGCCGTCCGCCCAGACCGAGGATCCGATCATCGTTCATTGCCCGCCGCCGCGTTCTCCGATGCGCCGCACGGCGAAGCTGACCTGCGGATTTCTGGGACTGATCCTCGTTATTCTCGCTGGCATCGTTTTCACCGTCGAGAGCGGCATGTTCGACAAGCCGCTGTCGCAGCAGGCTCAGGCGGCGCTGAATGGCGTGGCCGGACCGCGCTACCGCGCCGAGGTCGGTTCCACCGTCATCCGCTTCACTTCGGACTTTCGGCTGGCGCTGGAAGCGCGCAACGTCAACATGATCGACCAGGAGAGCGGCCAGCACCTGTCGACGACGGGTTCTGTGCGCCTGGGGCTCGATCCGCTGCAGCTTTTCCGCGGCCGCATCGCCGTCGCGGACATCGAAGCGGAGGATATCGCGCTCGATACCGCGCTTCTGCCCTCCGGCAATGCCGTCAAGCTCGACGATCTGCGCATCGACGCCATGCCGGCGGCGATGGAGAAGATCTTCTCGCAGTTCGACATGTTCGACAGCATCGTGACGCGCGGCTCGACCAATTCGGTGCGCATCTCCGGCATCGACATCAAGCTTGCCGATACCGCCAACGGCCCGCTGTCGCTCGTCATCGACAATCTCGTCTTTGCCCATGCCGGTCCGTCCTCGCTGCAATTGACCGGCGAAGTCGCGCTCAACGGCGAAGTGGCGGAGCTCGACGTGCTGGCCGAGAAGGAAGACGGCCACGTGTCCAAGGTCGCGGCGACACTCAGGCATGCGGACCTCGCGCCCTTCGCGCTGAAACGCAACGATCAGGGCATGATCCGGCAAGGGCTGAGCGCCTTTGCCGATCTGACAGTGTCGGCCACCCGCGCGCGCGATGGCGTTCAGCCGGCGCTGGCGGCGACGATCGACATCGATCCCGGCCAGATCTATGCGGATGGCGATCCGCAGCAGCTGTCCGGCGGGCAAATCAATCTCATCTATGATTTCGCCAAGCAGACGATCGAGATCGCCCGATCGAACGCCCGGTTCGGCGCGACTGCGCTTCCCATCAATGGGGCGCTGATCGATCTCGACAAGCTCGACCCGCAGGCGGGCAAAGGCTTCGGCATCGACCTGCTCGTCAGCGGCGGCACGGCGGCTCCCGGCGGCTCCGGCGAGGAGCCGCTCTCCTTCGACATCCAGGCGACCGGGCGCTACATGGTCGCCGGCCGTGAATTCCAGTTTCCCAACATGACCGTCTCCAGCCCGCTCGGCGCGCTCTACGGATCACTGCACGTCAAACTTGGCGACAAATCGCCGGAGATCAGCTTCGCCGGCCAGTCGGCGCAGTTGCAGACGATCGCGATCAAGCAGCTCTGGCCGTTCTGGATGGCGCCCAAGGTGCGCACCTGGGTGCACGGCAATCTCTTCGGAGGCACCATCACCAACGCCACCCTATCCGTCTTCATTCCTTTCGGCAGGTTGGACGAGGCAGCCGGCGGAAAAGGATTGAAGCTGGACGCCAACCAGATCCGCATCGGCTTCGACATCACGGGCGCGCGGATGAACGTTGCCGGCGACATTCCGCCGATCCGCGACACGTCAGCGCATTTCGACCTGACCGGTCCGGTTGCGACGATCGCGATCAAGAGCGGCACCTCCTATTTCCCGTCCGGTCGGTCGGTCGGTCTCGGGCAGGGCACGTTCATCCTGCCCGCCACCTACGATAAACCGCTGATGGCCGATATCGATCTCGTGGTCTCCGGGGCGGCGGACGCCGTCGGCGAGCTTCTGACCTACCGGCCGATCCGGGTGCTGCAGCGCGCCGGCTTTACGCCCGACGATCTCAAGGGGCGGATCGAGGCGAATGTGAAGGCCCATTTCGGCCTGCTCTCCTCGCAAAACCCGCCGCCGGCCGAATGGACGGCGGCAATGAAGCTCACCGATATCGATCTTGCCAAGCCGTTTTCCGGCCGGATGATCAGCAATCTCGACGGCACGCTGAACGGCAACCCGAAACGGATCACGCTTGACGCCAAAGCCCAGATCGACGGCGTCCCGGCCGATATCGATCTTACCGAACCGGTCGAGGCATCCGACACAGCGGCCAAACAACGGGTGATCACCGCGACGCTTTCCGAGGACCAGCGCAACAAGCTGATACCCGGCCTTTCCGGCATCGTCGGCGGCAGCGTGAAGATGGTGCTGACGCGGATCGACGACGACCGGCAGGACGTCCAGCTCGATCTCACCAAGTCGCTGCTCGAACTGCCCTGGATCGGTTGGGCGAAGGGCAGCGGCATTGCCGCCACGGCGGAATTCGAAACGTCCGGGCCGGCCGACAATACCCAGATCAAGAACTTCCGGCTGAAGGGCGACGGTTTCGGCGCCAATGGATCGCTGAACATCGGCAAGGGCGGGCTGATCTCGGCCGATTTCGACAGCGTCAAGCTCTCCTCGCTCGACGATTTCGCCCTGTCGGTGAAGCGCAGCAAGGGCAATTTCGACGTCTCGGTCTCCGGCGACAGCGCCGATGCGCGGCCGGTCATTGCGCGGTTGA
>NZ_VSZV01000342.1:64239-77233 GCF_008919455.1 Rhizobium sp. PEPV16 | reverse complement strand
TGCAGCGACCATGTCGAAACCGCGAAACGTCCGTTTTGCAAAACCTGCATTTGCTTTCCTCCGGGATCTCCTCATGCCATCAATGGCAACTAAATCCCGGCGGTTCAATTGCCAATTCAGGCAAAATCGTCGCGGATGACCGCCTCGGCCGCAAGGGCAATCCCCAGCAGCGCCTCATCGCGATGGGGGGTGGCCGAAAGCAGCAGTCCAACAGGCATGCCAGCCTCGCCCGTACCGCAGGGAATGGAAACGCCGCACCAGTCGAGGAAATTGCCGAGCGCGGTGTTGCGCAACGTCTTGTTGTTCGTCGCGAAGAACAGCTCGTCATCCTGCTCCAACGGCCCGATCGGCGGCGCGACATGGGCGACGGTCGGAAAGGCGAGCAGCCGGTCGCCGACGAGGCGCTCGACATCGACGATCAGGCGGCTGCGCGCCTCGAGGATCGCCAGGTAATCGGGCAGCGTCGTCTTGCTTCCGAGACGGGTGCGCATGACGACACGGTGGTCCATGCTGTCCGCGTCCGGTCCTGCCAAGCGCTCGCGGTGAAGTGCGAAAGCCTCCGCCGTGACCAGCGGACCATATCTCGTCATCAGATCGAATATCTCGTTGAAGGCGGGGATGACGGTGCGGGCAACCTTGGCGCCGGCCTTTTGAAGACGTCCCAGAGCTGCCTCGAACGCGGCGACGACGCCGGCTTCAGCGCCATCGAAGGCGATATTTTCAGGCACGATGAATTCCAGCCCTTGCAGAGGACGCTCAACGACGTCGGGCGCCGTCAGGCCGCGCATCGCCGCGTCGATCCAGACCGCGTCCCTGACGCTGCGGCAGAGCGGTCCCAGCGAATCCAGGCTCTTTGCCAGCGGATAGACCCCTGCCATCGCGTGGCGGCCGCGTGTTGCTTTGTAGCCGACGATACCGTTGAAAGCGGCGGGAATACGTACCGAGCCGCCAGTATCGGTGCCCATGGCGACCGGCACCAGCCCGGCCGCGACGACGACACCAGCGCCGGAGGATGAGCCGCCCGGAATGCGCGGCAGATCAGTGCCGCGCGGATTTACCGGCGTGCCGTAATGCGGATTGATGCCGAGGCCGGAAAAGGCGAACTCGCTCATATTGGTGCGTCCGACGGCGACCATGCCCGCCTGTCTCAGCAAAGCGACGACAGCCGCATCGCGCTTGGCCGGCATATCCTTTGCCAGAACGACGGAACCTGCCGTCGTCGGCAGGCCTTCAATGTCGAAAAGATCCTTCCAGGCAATCGGAATGCCGTCCAGCAATCCAAGCGAGCGCCCTTCCCGCAGACGTCGCGAAGAGGCTCGCGCCTCCTCCATCGCCCGGCTTTCGAGCAATGTGGTGAAGACCGCCTTGTCGGCATAATTCGCGATGGAATCGAAGACCGTCTCGGCCACCTCGACCGGATCGGCCGCGCCACCTTGAATGAGGACCGAAAGCTGCGCGACCGACATCGCGCCGAAGGATTTGCTCATGGGACTATCCAGAAGAGAGATGTTCCTATCTGGACTACCCCGGATCATTCCGGTGAACCAGAGCTTCACGATATTTTGCTTTTATTGGTACGATTTTTTGAACACTGAGTTTGAATATCGCCCCTTCAATTGCCACGATCGAAGACACACATGCTGCTCGCATGCGAAGCCGGTTCGGCACGAGGGTGAGAGTTTGCTCTGAGACCCCGGCTTCGCATGTGTTGCAGGAGTAATTAAAATGACAGATTGTGAAACTTTAAGCCGTCGCCAGGATATGGTGACCCTCCATGTAAAAGAGGACGAAACCGCCGGTTTAGGCGAGCGCGATTATGTAGATCATGTCAGCGCCCAGAAACTTTCGGCGTTCGAGCGCATTGTCGTGGTCGGAGCGCTGGTTCTCTTGAGCTTTGCGGGTTTTGCCGCATATTCTTCCGGCAATACGGACCCGATGACGACATCGGCCATTGCCGCCCCGGCCGGCGATACCATGCCGGCTCATCCGGCCTACGGCCATTGCCGCGACAGCAGCCCCTACGCTGAGAGGGTCTGCTGATAGCAAAACCACTGCATAATTCCTTAATTCGTAAACCGATTTAAGGATGAAATTATGCAGTCATTCAAAGTGCTACAGCGTCCTTTGCGCGTCTGAAAGACGCGCGGCGCTGTGGATCGCCGGGCGTGGAAACCTTGGCCCAGGCTGCATACAGCAGGAAAAGGGAAAGGACCATGGCCGGCGACATCGACTACAAGCTTCACCGCTTCATCGACGCCCAGAACGGCGTCTACGAACAAGCGCTCCTGGAGCTGAAAGCCGGGCGCAAGACCTCCCACTGGATGTGGTTCATCTTCCCGCAGATATCAGGTCTCGGTACCTCGGCGATGGCCGAAAAATATGCGATCCGCTCAGCCGAGGAAGCGGCCGCCTATCTCGCCGATCCCATTCTCGCAAGCCGGCTGCTGCGTTGCGTCGAGGCGATCCTGTCGGTGGACGACCGATCGGCGCACGAAATCCTTGGTTCACCCGACGACCTCAAGCTGCGCTCGTCGATGACCTTGTTTGCCGCGATCAGCGACCATGGTTCGCCCTTCCACCGGGTGATCGAGCATTTCTATCAGGGAAAATTCGACGATCGGACGATGGAAATCCTCAATGCCAGCACAGACTGATTTTATACCAGTCGGCTTAAATCTGAATGCTGAAGCAAATTTAAGAGTTATCGGCCCGGCCTGCTCTCCAGCGTAGCAATTTCCTCGGAAATTTCGCTCAGCCGCTGACGCAAATCGCTGTCGGTGCCGTCATCGACCTCTTCCTCGCCGAAACAATAGCGCGCATCATGGAGCTCCAGCTTGGCTTCGAGCTCGGCGCGTTTGGCATACAGGCGTTTGAGATAGACGTAGTTCATCTCCCTGCCTCCACATCGCCCTCGGGTTAGTTTAAAAACGGCATGGAAGCGGTAAGGTTCCCCTCTTGCGGCGGTCAGGCGAAAGAAGCGATCGCCGCGTGGCAGGCCTTGGCGAAATGACCGCAGCAGCCTGCAGCGCCCATGGCCTGGCGGCTGACGCGCGCGCCTTCGAGCAGCAGCGTCAACGTATCGGCAAGAAGCTGGGGTTCGCGCGCACCGGCCGCCGAACAGAGCGCGGCCAGGCGATCACGCTGTTCGGCCTTGTGCCGTTCGATCATTTCGTGGGCCGGATGGCCCTCGCCCTTCAGCTCGATGGCGGCATTGGCGAGATCGCAGCCGGCGGGCTCACCGTTCAGACATTGCGCCCGCAGTTCCACCCAGGCGTCCAACTGGGCGCGCGGATTGTCGGGATAGGCCGATTCCAGATCGCGCCAGATGGCACCGGCCTTTTCGGAGGCGCGGCGAAGCGTCTCGCAGACGAGCTCGTCCTTCGAGCCGAAATGCCGGTAGAGCGTCATCTTGTTGGTCAGAGCCGCGTCGGCAATGGCATCGACGCCGATGCCGCGAATGCCGCGCTCGCGGAAAAGCTCCGAGGCGGTCGAGACGATACGCTCCCGCGGCGGGATGCGATCTTCTGGAACGGCTGCGGGGATTTCATTCGAAGTTTCTGATTTTTTTGCGGACGTAGTCCTTGACATCAATGTGACCGATCGGTAACAAATGCATTGTTACTTACCGGTAACACCACGAAACGCGAAAGTCAATGCCGAGGGCATGACAGCGGAAAGTGGAACACGGGCGACCGCCCACGAAAGGAGGACAACCATGACAAAGACCAGAGATGACCTGACGATATCCGAAGCCCTTCGCGACCCCCTGATTGCCATGGTGTTGCGCGCCGATGGCGTAAAGCTTGAAGACTTCAAGCAGCTCCTGGAGACGGCAGCCCGCAAACGTGAGCCACGCTCGACATCGGTGAGCAATATGATCGGAGCACTCGCAAGCCGCGCCAATCTGCCGGCAGTGCCCTGCTTCGGCTGAAGATGCCGCCTAAACAGCTTGGGGATCTCTCCCTGCCCCCGTCAAGGGCTGCCGTCACAACCAGACGGCGGCCCTTGTCGCTTTAAGCATGTCGCGCAAAAGCGTCCAACGGAATTGCGCATTTTAGAGAATCGGCTTGCCGCCGGTAACCGCAATTGTCGTGCCGGAGACATAGCTCGACAAGGGATCGGCCAGCATCACGTAGGCCGTTGCAAGCTCGGCCGGCTGTCCCGGGCGTTTCATTGGCACCTGCTTGCCGAAATTGCTGACGCTTTCTTCAGGCAGTGTCGAAGGGATCAGCGGCGTCCAGATCGGCCCGGGCGCCACCGCATTGGCGCGAATGCCTTTCTCGGCTAGAAGCTGGGCAAGGCCGGCGGTGAAATTCTGGATCGCGCCCTTGGTCGTCGCATAGGCAAGCAGCGTCGGGTTCGGATTGTCCGAATTGATCGAAGCCGTGTTGATGATGGCGCTGCCGGGTTTCATATGGGCGACAGCTGCCTTGGTCAGGTAGAACATCGAATGGATATTGACCTTGAAGGTCAGTTCCCACTCTTCATCGCTGATCTCGTCGATGCTTTTGAAGCTCGCCTGGTGCGCGGCGTTGTTGACGAGAATGTCGATACCACCAAGCTCCTTGACCGCTGTCTCGACGATCTGTCTGCAATGGGCGGGATCCTGGATGTCGCCGCTGACGAGGATAGCCTTGCGTCCGGCCTGCTCGACGAGACGTTTCGTCTCATCGGCATCCTCATCCTCGTCGAGATAGGAAAGCAGCAGATCGGCACCCTCCCTGGCATAGGCGATTGCCACAGCCCGGCCAATGCCGCTATCGCCGCCGGTGATGATCGCCCGCTTGCCTTTCAGCCGCTCGGAACCGCGATAACTTTTTTCTCCATGGTCGGGAACCGGGTCCATCTGCGCAGTAAAACCCGGCATCGGCTGTTTCTGGGATGGGAAAGGTGGTGTGGGATAATTTGGCATCGTGACCTCCTGGGTTCAGGGGGTCAAACTCGGGCTAGGGCTTGTTGTTCCAATCTCGCGGCGGAATCACCTCTCCAGCAACCGCTCGCGCTGAGCACGCTCACGGCCGCCGCCGCATCCTAATTTTCCGTTGATTATTGAAAACAGAGCCTCATCTAGTCGGCCCAATCCGACTAGCAACCCGCGAAATGTTGCCATTTGCCACGGCGACGGCTATGCCATAGTAATGTAACATAATCGCGTTTGCATGAGGTGCGTGGAATTGGACGGAAAGACATCATCCGCAGTTTACTCCGAAGATGAGGGCGTTGCCGGCGAGGCCGGCGGCAAGGGTGCGCGTCGCGCACGCGTCAGCGGCATAGACCGGGCGCTTCAGGTGATCGATCATCTTTACGAGACCGGATCGCCCGCCGGCGTCTATGCCATCGCCAAGGCGGTGAAAGCGCCGCTGTCGACCGTTTACGTCATCGTCGACGATCTCGTCGAGAAGAACATGCTGACGCGCCAGGCCGACGGCTCCATCTGGCTCGGCGCGCGGCTCTACCATTACGGCCTTGCCTATGCCCGGTCGCTGGATTTCATGAGCATCGCCACCCACGAAATGCACGATCTCTGCCGCCAGGCCGGCGAAACCGTCCAGGTCTGCGGCCGCGACGGCGACTATATGCTGGTGCTCGCCATGGCCGACGGCCCAAGCCATTTTCAGGTGGCGTCCCGCGTCGGCACAAGGGTGCCGCTGAACTGGACAGCCTCCGGCCGCCTGCTCGTCGGCCACCTGGCCGAGGAGGAGCGCATCGAACTGTTCAAGCGCTGCGCCCGCTCTTCGCCGACCGGCCGCGCCGAGATCGATCCGGGCACGCTATCGGAAGCCGCCGGCAAGGCCTTCGAATCGCGCCTGTCGATCCAGGCGGGAGAATCGGATTATGCGGTTGCCTGCATCGCCTCGCCGATCTGCGATCGCGACGGCCAGTGCGTCGCCACCATTTCCATCGTGCTGCCGGAACAGAAGGCCTTTTCCGACGAGAACCATTATACGGCGCATGTGCGCAGTTCAGCGGAACGGATCGAAAAGCTGATGGGCTGGCGCAACCGCTGAGCATTGCGCCCGGCCCGCAGATCCTACCTGTAGGAATAGCCGTGGCTGTGGCGCACCAGCTTGCGCGCCCGCGGCACATAGCGGCTGGCGGCGAAAGCATCGGCGCCCATTACCGCATAGCGCGGCTCGAACAGCTTATTGAGGACCGAAACGTCGCCGTTGGAATCCGTCGCCTCGAGGTCGGAATCGACCAGATCGAAAATGGTGAATTCCGCTTGCGAGCCGACGGAAAGCCGGTTCTCCATCGACAGCTTGATGACGGATGCCGGCGCATGGGTGACGGCTTCCACCACCTTGTCGAAAGGCATGCCGACGCTGAGCAGTTTCGACATCGTCGTCGCCAGATCCCAGACCGGGAAGTTCATCGAATGGCCGTGCAGATCGGTCGAGATCGAGAACGGCAGAAGCCCGCGCGCGATCGCCGCCTCGGCGACCTTGAAGGAGAAGGAGGCGCCGCCATGGCCGATGTCGAGGCGGATGCCCTCGGAGGCGCAGCGCTCGGCGAGATTGAAGAGGTCCTCGTCCTCCATGATGCTCGACCCGGCCTTGCCGTTGAAGCAATGGGTGACGACGTCGCCGGGGCCGAGAATCTCCAACACCTCGTCATAGAGCGCCGGCGGCTCGCCAACATGCACCATCATCGGCACTTTCAAGATCTTGGCGATCTTCTTGCCGAGCTTGACGGGAGTGACGCCCCAGGAGCCGGTGATGACATGGCTGGCGCGCACTTTGATGCCAACGATGTGCTCGCTGTTTTCGGCATAGACTTCGAGAATGCGGTCGAGATCGATATCGCGGATATCCCGCAATTCCGCCACCCGGTTGCAGGCGACGAGGCCGATCGAGCCGAGATTGAGGAAGGCCTTGATACGTTCGCGCGAGGGCTCGATGATATATTCCCGAAAGCCATGGAAATTCGCCTCACCGGCTGAGCCGGCATCGACCAGCGTGGTGACGCCGCGCTCGACGCCGCATTCGGACGGGCGGATGGAAATATCGGTGCCGCCGTGCCAGATATGCACGTGCAGGTCGACCCAGCCCGGCGAAATGAAGGCGCCCTTGCCGTCGATGCGCGTTACATCCTCAGAGATCGCAAGCGACGGACCGATCTCGGCGATCCTGCCGCCGGCATTGACGAGAATGTCGATAACACCCTCGCCTGCGCCGGCACCGAAGGCAATCGGTTTGACATTGGTGAGGAGAAGCGGCTTCTTCACGTGGTCGCCGGGCATGATCTGCATTCCTTTCGAGTCTCGGACCGGGATCACTCCTCGATCATCCGTCTGCGGGTCATCATGGAAGGGTATGGGGACGTTAGAGAGGGCGCTTCAGGCGCATGGCATCGCCGCAATTCCATAGTTATGCTATATAGGATTTTATAGTAGAATAAGGCCGAGGACGCGACTGTCAAGGAAAATGACATGTCCGCCGACGCTCTGAAAACGTAAAGGTGCGCTCCTCCCGAAGCGCGCCTGTCTCCAAGAGATCTACAAATTCGCGTTTGATTTCAGTCCTGAAGGATCGAATAGTTGATCTGACGCAGGCGGTCCGGATCCGCGACGGCATCGATCGCGACGATCTTGCCATCGCCGATCGCCAGCGTCACTGCGATGCGAATCTGGCCTCCGATGTGCACGACGAACCCAAGCTCACCGTCGACAACAGCGGCCTCCGCCGCCTGCGCCCGACCCTTGAAGGCTTCAGCCACATCGGTCGAGCCGCGCATTTCGCCAATGCCGTATCGTGCCGCCGTCGCATCCGGGCGGAAGACGACATCGGGGGAAAGCACCGCAAGCAGCGCCTCCAGATCGCCGTTGCGGGAGGCGGCAAGAAAGGTCTCGGCGATCGTCCTCTTACGCGCGAAATCGACATCAGGAGTCTCGTCCAAGCCCTGCACCCGGCGGCGGGCGCGGCTTGCGAGCTGGCGGGTGGCGGCGGACGAACGGCCGATGATCGGCGCGATCTCATCGAAGGGTAGATCGAACATGTCGTGCAGCACGAAGGCGACACGTTCGGCGGGCGCCAGCGTCTGCAGCACGACGAGCAGCGCCAGACCGACCGAATCGGCAAAGGCGGCTTCGCGCTCGGGATCGTTCGCCGGATCGGCGATCCCAGCATGAACAGGCGCCTCCAGCGGCTCCTCGCGCCGGGTCTTGCGGGCGCGCAGCATATCGAGACAGATGCGCGCCACCACCGTGGTCAGCCAACCGACGAGATTGCCGACCCCTGTCGTATCCGTGCGGCTAAGCCGCAGCCAGGCCTCCTGAACGGCATCCTCCGCCTCGCTGCGCGAGCCGAGCATGCGATAGGCTGCGGCCCTCAGATGCGCTCTGTTCGCCTCGAATTCTTCAGTCAGCCATTTTTTCTCGTCCATGTGTCACATTCCTCCGCTGCGTTCCGTCAAGGCAATGACGCATGAAACCCGGCCGATGTGACAGGGCCGGCGGATCGTCGAACACGAAACGTATAAGGAGACATATCATGCAGGAGAGAATGGGAAATCCCGCCCTCGTCCATGCAGGCGCTCAATGCGCTCAGCAAGGTGCCGACCGAAACCGGCCTTTCGCCAAAGCTGCTCGAACTCGTCAATCTGCGCTCCAGCCAGATCAACGGCTGCAGCGTCTGCATCGATGGCCATTGGCGCATTGCCCGTAAACACGGCGAAACCGATGAGCGGCTATTTGCCGTCGCTGGCTGGCGTGACGCTCCCTATTATAGCGATGCCGAACGCGCCGCCCTTGCGCTCACGGAGGCCCTCACCCGCCTTTGCGATCGGGCAGATCCGGTGCCTGATGATATCTGGGATGAAGCGACCCGGCATTATGACGGCAGGAGCCTTGCAGCACTGGTCATCGCCATCGCCAATATCAATGTCTGGAACCGGCTGAACATCGCCACCCGGCAGATCGCCGGCGCCTGGAAGCCGTAAACGGCGAGGTTGCCGGCAGCGCGTCACCCCTGCGCTGCCGGCGGCCATCATCCCTAATCAGCAAGGTTTCAGGCCATGCCAAACAATCGGTCGTTCAGATGATGCCGCCACCGCCGGCAGCGGATGCCGGGCGCTCGGCCGCCACTTGTCTGCGATAACCGCTGGCGCGGTAGACGGCGATCGGGTCGATCGCGCCGCCAGCCCGGCGGCGAGCTTCGGCCAGAATCGGTTCGACATCGGCGCGATAGGCGCGCTTCAGCGTTTCCGACGCCATCAGCGCGTCGTTGTCGTCCTGGTAGCCGGAGAGCGCCTTGCGGTCGACAAGCAATGCCTGCGCATAGGCGCGGCGGATTTCGTTGGCGCTGTTGATCAGGCTTTCGATCGGGTCGGTGACATTGTGCGACTGGTCGATCATATGGGCCGGGTTGAAATCGTTGACGCCGCGCTGCTCGGCGTCAACCAATTCGTTGAAGACGAGGAACAGCCGGTAGGGATCGATCGCGCCGGCGTCGAGATCGTCATCGCCATATTTCGAATCGTTGAAGTGGAAGCCGCCAAGCTTGCCGAACTGGATCAGCCGGGCGACGATCATCTCGATATTGGTGTTCGGCGCATGGTGGCCGAGATCGACGAGGCAATAGGCCTTGGGGCCGAGCGTCTGGGCGATCAGGTAGTTGGTGCCCCAATCCTGCACGATGGTCGAATAGAAGGCCGGCTCATACATCTTGTGCTCGGAGAACAGCTTCCAATCGTCGGGCAGCGCCTTGTAGATATCCGCCATCGAGGCAAGGTAACGCTCGAAAGCCTTGGTGAAATGGCTTTGGCCGGGGAAGTTCGAGCCGTCGCCGATCCAGACCGTCAGCGCCTTGGAGCCGAGCGCCTTGCCGATCTCGATGCATTCGAGGTTGTGCTCGACCGCCTGCGCCCGTGTTGCCGCATCGGTGTGGCTGAGCGAGCCGTATTTGTAGGAATGGGCCTGGCCGGGCGCATCGGAAAAGGTGTTCGAATTCATCGCATCGAAGCCGAGGCCGAGCGCGTTACCCTTGGCCTTCAATTCGCTGGCATCCGCCTTGTCCCAGGGAATATGCAGCGAGACGTTCGGGGTCGCCTGCGTCAGCTGGTTGATGACGGCGCAATCGTCGAGCTTGTCGAAGATGCCGCGCGGCTCGCCGGTACCGGGGAAACGGGCAAAACGCGTGCCGCCGGTGCCGACGCCCCAGGAGGGCACGGCAACGAAGAATTCCGCAACCTTCCGGGTGACCGCCTCGATATCGACGCCGCGACGATCGAGCGTCGCGCCCAGTGCCTCGTAATCGGCTTTCAGAGCGGTTGCCCGCTTGTCGTTTTCAGTCGCGACCAGATCTGGCGCAATCCTGGAATCTGTCATCTATTCCTCCCTGGTCGCGAACCATAGGGCACGGTTCGCGTTCAAACGCTTACATGTCTTCAAACGAAGGAGCTACGATGGACGTTGTCCGCATTCTTCTTGCGATCATCCTGCCGCCCCTTGGCGTATTTTTGCAGGTCGGGATCGGCCTGCATTTCTGGCTGAATATATTGCTGACACTCTGCGGCTATCTGCCGGGGATCATCCACGCAATATGGGTGATCCTCCGGAAATAGCTCTATCCGTTTGCTTTACGCAGGCCCGGACGCAAAACCGCTGCACATTGCTGCTGGAATTGCTCTAGCGCGTAAAACTCTGCACGTTGCCGGCATCAACGTTGATGATGTTGCCGGTCGATTTTGCCGAAAGGTCCGATGCGAGGAAATAGATCGCCTCGGCGATATCTTCCGGAAACACGTTGAGTTTCAGCATCGAACGCTTGCGGTAATGTTCCTCGAGATCGTCCACCTCGATTTTGGACGAGGCGGCGCGCTGCTCGCGCCATTCGCCGCTCCAGATCTTCGAACCGCGCAGGACCGCATCCGGATTGACGGTGTTGACGCGGATGCCGGCATCCGCGCCTTCCAGGGCCAGGCAGCGGGCAAGATGGATTTCGGCGGCCTTTGCCGTGCAATAGGCAGACGCATTCGGCGAGGCGGCAAGACCATTTTTCGAAGCGACGAAGATGACGTTGCCGCCGAGCGCCTGACGGCGGAACAGGCGGAAGGCTTCACGCGAGACGAGGAAATAGCCGGTCGCGAGAATATCGATATTGCGATTCCACGTCGCAAGCTCGGTCAGTTCGATCGGCGCGGAGGAGGCAATACCGGCATTGGAAACGAGGATGTCGATGCCGCCGAATTCGACACAGGCTTCCGCGAAGGAGGCGATCACCGCATCTTCCTTGGTGACGTCGAGCCGGACGCTGCGCACGGCGTCAGCGCCGAACTTCTTGACGAAATCGGCTTCGGTGCCTTCGAGCGCTGCCTGGTCGATATCGGCAAGCACCACGCAGGCGCCTTCGCCGACGAGGCGTGCGGCCGTCGCCCGGCCGATGCCGCCGGCGCCCCCGGTGACGAAGGCGACTCGGCCGGCGAGGCTCTTTGACTTCGGCATGCGCTGCAGCTTGGCCTCTTCGAGCAGCCAATATTCGATATCGAAGGCTTCCTGCTCCGGCAGGCCCTGGTATTCCGAGACCGTCGAGGCGCCGCGCATGACGTTGATGGCGTTGACGTAGAATTCGCTGGCAATGCGGGCCGTCGCCTTATCGCGGGCAAAGGACAGCATGCCGACGCCGGGCACCAGGAAGATGACGGGATTGGCGTCGCGCATGGCGGGCGAATTGCCATGCTTGCAGTCGTTGTAGTAGCGGGCGTAATCGGCGCGGTAGTCTTCCAGCGCCTTGTCGAGACCGGCAACGATCGCGTCGACATCCGGCTTGGCCGGGTCGAAATCGACGATCAGCGGGCGGATCTTGGTGCGCAGGAAATGATCGGGGCAGCTGGTGCCGAGCGCGCCGAGCGGGCGCAGATCGCAGGAATTTACGAATTCGAGCACGGCGTCCTGATCGTCGAAATGACCAAGCTTGCGCTCCTGCTTGCCGATGCGGCCGCGGATCTCCGGCATCAGCCGGGCCGCGATGGCGCGGCGTTCGGCGACCGGCAGGTTCTCGGTGAGCGCGCCGCCGAAAATTGTCTTTCCCTCGGTCTTTTCGGCAAACCAGACGATCGCCTTGTTGATGATATCGAGCGTCAGTTCGTAGCAGGCCTTGGCGTCATCAGCCCAGGTGAAGAGGCCGTGGCTCTCGAGCACGACGCCCTTGGCATTTGGGTTTGCGGCAACGAATGCGCCGAGGTCGAGGCCGAGCTGGAAGCCCGGACGGCGCCAGGGAAGCCACCCGATCTCGTCGCCGAAGATCTGCTGCGTCAATTCCTTCGAATTCTTCGATGCGGCGATCGCGATGATCGCGTCGGGATGCATGTGGTCGACATGGGTGAAAGGCACGAAGCCGTGCAGCGGCGTGTCGATCGAGGCAGCGCGGGCGTTCAGGTTGAAGGTGCAGTGCGGCAGGAAGCCGACCATGCGGTCCTCGTCCTCGACACCCTTGTAGATGCCCTTCAGCGATTCCAGCTTGTCCTGGTAGAGTGTCGCGAAACCGTCGAGCTTGATCGTGCCGACGTCGCCGCCCGATCCCTTGACCCAAAGTACCTTCACCTTGCCGCCGGTCAGCGGATCGGTTTCCAGCACCTTCGCCGAGGTGTTGCCGCCGCCGTAATTGGTGATGCGCTTGTCGGCGCCGAGCAGGTTGGAACGATAGAGCAGCTTGCCAGGCTCATCGAGGCCTGCCGCGTAAGCATCATCCCACCGGTTTTCCAGAAGCCGGACGTTCGCCGCCATGTCATCCTCCCATATGAAATCATCATCGGAGCGCAAAGTTCGCGCCCCTTTTCGCAGACGGTATCGCTCATCAAAACCGAGGTTGTCAATCGAAAACGATCAAATTCGATTATTGTGCAGCGCAATATGAAAATTTATGATCGTTTTTGATTGACACATTGTCATTTGTGCGAAATAAACGATCGAAGGAGGAGCCCCATGCACGAACGCGAACGCCACCGCATCATTCTGAGCGCCGTTCAGGAAAAGTCCGTCGTGACGGTTCAGGATATT
>NZ_VSZV01000342.1:54082-64164 GCF_008919455.1 Rhizobium sp. PEPV16 | reverse complement strand
GCGCAATCGCACGCCAGGCGGTCGAGCTTTGCGATCCGGGCGACGCGATCATCATCAACGGCGGCACGACCACCTTCCAGATGGTGCATTTCATGGCGGCGCACCGCCTCCAGGTGATGACCAATTCTTTCGCCATCGCCGAACATCTGGTCAAGCATTCGAAGAACACGGTGACGGTGCCGGGCGGCGCGATCTATCGCGAGCAGAGCTTGATCCTCTCCCCCTTCGACAATGACGCGATCCGCAATTTCTACGCCCGCCGCTTCTTCATCGGCGCGCAGGGCATCGGCCCGCTCGGCATCATGGAAGCCGACGCGCTGATTATTCAAAGCGAACAGAAGCTGATGCATCAGGCCGACGAACTGGTCGTCATGGCCGATTCCAGCAAGTTCCATCGCCGGTCGAGCCTCATTCTGTGCCCGCTCGAGCGTGTGACTACGATCATCACCGATGACGGCATTCCAGAGGAAGCCGTCAGGATGATCGAGAATGCCGGCATCAGGCTCATCGTTGCGAGCCCGGCCGCCCAGGCAATCAAGGAGGATTCCTCGTCGGTCGCATAAGGCGCCGGGGAGGTGTGAAGAGTGTCAATCAGTGGGAGGATGAAAGCATGAAACTCGCAAAGAAACTCGCAATCGGCGTGGCATTTGCCGTCGCCATGATGGCCGGCACGGCCAGTGCTGCCGACATCAAGATCGGTCTCGTCGTCAAGTCGCTCGGCAACGGCTTCTTCGATGCCGCCAACAAGGGCGCGCAGGAAGCCGCCAAGGAACTCGGCGGCGTTGAGGTCATCTATACCGGTCCGACGACGACGACGGCCGAAGGCCAGATCGAGGTCATCAACTCGTTGATCGCCCAGGGCGTCAGCGCCATCGCCGTTTCGGCCAACGATCCCGACGCGCTTGTTCCGGCGCTGAAGAAGGCTGCGCAGCGCGGCATCAAGGTCATCTCCTGGGATTCGGGCGTGGCACCTGAAGGCCGTATCCTGCAGCTCAACCCGTCGTCCAACGAGCTGATCGGCAAGATGTGCCTGACGCTCGTCAAGGATCATCTCGACGGCGGCAAGGGTGACTTCGCCATTCTGTCGGCAACGACCACCTCGACCAACCAGAACATCTGGATCGACCAGATGAAGAAGCAGCTCAAGGATTTCCCGGGCCTCAACC
Source organism: Rhizobium sp. PEPV16 (assembly GCF_008919455.1). Lineage (NCBI taxonomy): Bacteria > Pseudomonadati > Pseudomonadota > Alphaproteobacteria > Hyphomicrobiales > Rhizobiaceae > Rhizobium > Rhizobium sp. PEPV16. The sequence continues at coordinate 62,998 of NZ_VSZV01000342.1, read as the reverse complement.
TCGTCACCACAGTCTATGGCGACGACCTCTCGGACAAGTCCTATCGTGAAGCCGAAGGCCTCTTGAAGGCGAACCCGAACATCAAGGTCATCGTCGCTCCGACGACGGTCGGCGTTCTCGCCGCGTCCAAGGTCGTCGAAGACAAGGGTCTTGTCGGCAAGGTCTACGTCACCGGTCTCGGCCTGCCGTCCGAAATGGCCGGCGCGATCAAGTCGGGCGCGACGAAGGAATTCGCCATCTGGAACCCGATCGATCTCGGCTACTCCGCAACGCAGATCGCCTATCGCCTCGTCAAGGGCGAGACCGACGGCAAGCCAGGCAGCGAGATCGAGGCCGGCCGCATGGGCAAGATCAAGGTCGGCGACAACGGTGAAGCCGCCATGGCCGATCCCTTCGTCTACAATGCTTCGAATATCGACCAGTTCTCTAAGGTCTTCTGATCCGGAGCCGACGCATAAAAGCCCGGCGGCCTGGTGGCCGCCAGGATTCTCATTCGACACTGGTAGAAGCTCGATGAACGCTGCCTTTCAACAAACCGCCACGGACAGCAAAACCGGTGATGCGCCCGCCATTCTGGAAATGCGCGGCATCTCCCAGATCTTTCCGGGCGTGAAGGCGCTCGACAATGTCAGCATCGCGCTCCACCCCGGCACGGTGACCGCGCTGATCGGCGAAAACGGCGCCGGCAAATCGACCCTCGTCAAGATCCTGACCGGCATCTACAGGCCGAACGAAGGCCAGATCCTCGTCGATGGCCAGCCGGTGACCTTTGCCAGCGCCCAGGCCGCGATCGATGCCGGCGTCACCGCCATCCATCAGGAAACCGTGCTGTTCGACGAGCTGACGGTTGCCGAGAATATCTTCCTCGGCCACGCGCCGCGCACGCGTCTGCGCACCATCGACTGGCAGGCGATGAACAGCCGCGCCGAGGCGCTGCTGACTGCGCTCGAAAGCAATATCGATCCGACGATCCGGCTGAAGGACCTCTCGATCGCGCAGCGCCACCTGGTGGCGATTGCGCGCGCGCTGTCGATCGAGGCCCGCATCGTCATCATGGACGAACCGACGGCAGCCCTTTCCCGCAAGGAGATCGATGATCTCTTCCGCATCGTCCGGGGCCTGAGGGAAAAGGGCAAGGCGATCCTCTTCATCAGCCACAAGTTCGACGAGGTGTACGAGATCGCCGACGATTTCGTCGTCTTCCGCGACGGCCGCGCCGTCGGCCAGGGCCGGCTCAAGGAAACGCCGCAGGACGAGATCGTCCGCATGATGGTTGGCCGCAACGTCGAGAACGCTTTTCCGAAGGTCGACGTCGCCATCGGCGGCCCGGTTCTCGAGATCCGCAACTACAGCCATCGCACCGAATTCCGCGACATCTCCTTCACCCTTCGCCAGGGCGAGATTCTCGGCATCTACGGCCTGATCGGCGCCGGGCGTTCGGAACTGTCACAATCGCTCTTCGGCATCACCAGGCCGCTCTCCGGCAAGATGATGCTGGAAGGCCGCGAGATCACCATCCATTCGCCGCAGGACGCGATCCGCGCCGGCATCGTCTATGTGCCGGAGGAACGCGGCCGCCACGGGCTGGCGCTGCCGATGCCGATCTTCCAGAACATGACGCTGCCTTCGCTTACCCGCACCTCGCGCCGGGGCTTCCTCAGGGCGGCAGAAGAATTCGCCCTCGCCCGCAAATACGCCGAGCGGCTGGACCTACGCGCGGCCGCCCTTTCCGTCCCGGTCGGCACGCTGTCGGGCGGCAACCAGCAGAAGGTCGTCATCGGCAAATGGCTGGCGACGGCGCCGAAGGTCATCATCCTCGATGAACCCACAAAGGGCATCGACATCGGCTCGAAGGCGGCCGTGCACGGCTTCATCAGCGAACTCGCCGCCGAGGGCCTGTCGATCATCATGGTCTCGTCCGAATTGCCCGAGATCATCGGCATGTCGGACCGCGTCCTGGTGATGAAGGAGGGTCTTTCCGCCGGAATTTTCGAACGCGCCGAGTTGTCGCCGGAAGCGCTGGTGCGCGCCGCCACCGGCAATGCATAAGGTAAGAGCATGGCAAGACTGATCAGAAAACGCGAAACCCTGCTGTTCCTCATCATCGTGGTGATGATCGCGATCTTTTCGACGCGCGCCGCCGATTTCGCAAGGCCGGAGAATCTAGCCGGCATTTTCAACGATACCTCCATCCTGATTATCCTGGCGCTGGCGCAGATGACGGTCATCCTGACGAAATCGATTGACCTCTCCGTCGCCGCCAACCTCGCCTTCACCGGCATGGCGATCGCGATGATGAATGCCGCCTATCCCGATCTGCCGCTCGTCGTGCTCATCCTTGCCGCGATCGTCATCGGCGCCTGCCTCGGCGCCATCAACGGCTTTCTCGTCTGGGCGCTCGAAATCCCGCCGATCGTCGTGACACTCGGCACGCTTACCATCTATCGCGGCATGGCCTTCGTGCTTTCGGGCGGGGCATGGGTGAATGCTCACCAGATGACGCCGACCTTTCTGTCGGTGCCGCGCACGCCGATCCTCGGCCTGCCGGTTCTCGGCTGGGTGGGCATCGTCATCGTCCTTCTGATGTATGTCCTGCTCAAATATACCCAGTTCGGCCGCTCAGCCTATGCCACCGGCGGCAATCCGACGGCGGCCGTCTATGCCGGCATTGATACGGGTTGGACGAAATTCCTGGCCTTCGTTCTGTCGGGCGCGCTCGCCGGCCTTGCGAGCTATCTCTGGGTGTCGCGTTATGCTGTTGCCTATGTCGATATCGCCAACGGCTTCGAGCTCGACAGCGTTGCGGCCTGCGTCATCGGCGGTATTTCGATTGCCGGCGGCGTCGGCTCGGTCGCCGGCACCGTGCTCGGCGCGCTCTTCCTCGGCGTCATCAAGAATGCGCTGCCGGTGATCGGCATTTCACCCTTCACGCAGATGGCGATCTCCGGAACCGTCATCATCCTCGCTGTCGCCTTCAACGCCAGGCGTGAGCGCAACCGCGGCCGCATCATCCTCCGCGACCGCGCCGCAGCCGAGATCAGAACGGAGGCCGCAGCATGAGCACCGTGTCCACACACGAAAAGCGGGTCATCCCCGACCGACTCGGCACGCCCTTTCGCCGCATCGTCGCGAGCTGGGAAGTGCTGCTCTTTGCCGTCGCCGTCTTGATCTTCATCTTCAATTCGCTCGCCTCGCCCTATTTCCTCGATGCCTGGAACCTTTCGGACGCCACCTTCAACTTCACCGAAAAGGCGATGATTGCCTTCGCCATGGCGCTGCTCGTCATATCGGGTGAGATCGACCTCTCGGTCGCTGCGATCATCGCGCTCGCCTCGACGGCGATGGGCGCGGCAGCGCAGGTCGGCATCGGCACACCGGGCCTGGTCGCGATCGGCATCGGCACCGGCCTTGCCTGCGGCATCTTCAACGGCGTGCTGGTCTCGGTGCTGAAATTGCCGTCGATCGTCGTCACCATCGGCACGATGAGCCTTTTCCGCGGCATTTCCTATATCGTGCTCGGCGACCAAGCCTATGGAAAATACCCTGCGGATTTCGCCTATTTCGGCCAGGGCTACGTCGTCTGGGTGTTCTCCTTCGAATTCGTGCTCTTCATCGTGCTGGCGATCCTTTTTGCCATCCTGCTGCATGCGACGAATTTCGGCCGACAGGTCTATGCGATCGGCAACAACGACTTCGCCGCCCGCTTCTCCGGCATTCCGGTCGAACGCATCAAATTCATCCTCTTCCTGTTGACCGGCGTCATGAGCGGCGTTGCCGCCGTCTGCCTGACCTCACGCCTCGGCTCGACCCGGCCGTCGATCGCCCAGGGCTGGGAACTCGAGGTCGTCACCATGGTCGTGCTCGGCGGCATCTCGATCCTCGGCGGTTCCGGCACGATCGTCGGCGTCGTCATCGCCGCCTTCGTCATGGGCCTCGTCACCTTCGGCCTCGGCCTGTTGAACGTGCCCGGCATCGTTATGTCGATCTTCATCGGCCTGCTTCTCATCATCACCATCGCCATCCCGATCATCGCCCGCCGCATCAAGGTCATGAGCTCCCGATGACTTTAGAAAAACACGCCTTCAAAATGCAGCTCAATCCCGGCATGGAAGCCGAATACCGCCGGCGGCATGACGAGATCTGGCCGGAATTGGTCGATCTCCTGCACAAGTCAGGCGCCAGCGACTACTCCATCCATCTCGACCGCGAGACCAACACGCTGTTCGGTGTGTTGACGCGGCCGGCCGACCACACGATGGCGAGCCTGCCGGACCATCCGGTCGTGAAAAAGTGGTGGGCGCACATGGCCGATATCATGGCGACCAATCCCGATAATTCACCGGTCCAGAGCGACCTGGTCACCGTCTTCCATATGCCATGAACGCCACATCCTATCGCCGCATCGCCGTCCTCGACATCGGCAAGACCAATGCCAAGGTCGTCGTGCTCGACAGCGAGACGGGCGCCGAGATCGCTATGTTGAAACGGCCGAATATCGCGATCAAAACCGGCCTCTATCCGCATTACGACGTAGAGGCTCTCTGGTCCTTTGCGCTCGATGCGCTGAAGAGCCTTGCGCGCGAGCCCGGCTTCGACGCCATTTCGATCACCACCCATGGCGCCTCCGCAGCACTCCTTGCCCGGGACGGCACACTTGCCATGCCTGTCATCGACTATGAACACGAATATCCGCAGGACATTCGCGATGCCTATACGCGACTGCGCCCCTCTTTCGACGAAACCTTCTCGCCGCGCCTGGCGATGGGCCTCAACGTCGGCGCGCAGCTGCACTACCAGAAGATCGCCTTTCCCGAGGAATTCGCCGAGGTGGCGACCATCCTCACCTATGCGCAATATTGGACGGCGCGGCTGACCGGTGTCGCCGCCAATGAGCTGACATCGCTCGGTTGCCATACAGACCTCTGGAACCCGAGGGCCGGCCGCTATTCCTCGCTCGTCGACAGGCTCGCCATCCGCGACCTCATGGCGCCGATCCGCTCCGCCTTCGATGCGCTCGGCCCGGTTCTTCCTGATATCGCCGCTGAGCTCGGCCTCGCCGCAGCCGTGCCGGTCTATTGCGGCATTCACGATTCCAATGCCTCGCTGCTGCCGCATCTGGTGCATCGGCAGGCACCCTTCACCGTCGTCTCCACAGGCACATGGGTCATCAATTTCGGCGTCGGCGGCGATCTCGATCATCTCGATCCGAAACGCGATGCACTCGCCAATGTCGATGCCTATGGCCGTGCCGTCCCCTCCTCGCGTTTCATGGGCGGGCGGGAATTCGAGATCCTTTCGGCCGAGATCGGCCCTGTCGACGAAAAAGCCGCTCAGGCGGCAATCGGTCTCGTCATCGACAAGGGCACGATGCTCCTGCCGAATATCGCGCCGGGTTCCGGGCCTTTTCCGGGAAAGACAAGCCGCTGGATCGGCGCCGAAGAGGCAAGCCGCGAGGAGCGCTCCGCCGCTGCCTGTCTCTATCTCGCCTTGATGACCGATGCCTGCCTCGGACTGGTCGGCGCCAAGGGCACTATTATCGTCGAAGGGCCTTTTGCGCTGAATGGAACCTATCTCAAGCTGCTCGCCGCCTTGACCGGCCGCGAGGTCATGGCCCTTCCCGGCTCGACCGGCACCAGCCAGGGTGCCGCGCTTCTCACCGGCATCCGGCCGGTATCGGGTGCCGAAACGCATGTCCCGCCGACCGCTATCCCCGGACTGACCGCCTATCGCACCCGCTGGCACGCGGCGATGGAATAGGAGTCTTTCCAAAAGCGGCCTTGTTCGTCCCTGCCTTCTCGTTAGTGTGGCACCTCGCAAATCAGGTCGAGGAGATAGCATGACAGAGACATTCGATCCGCGCACCCTTGCAGCCAGGCTTCACAGCCTGCGACAGGCCGGCCGGCAGGAGACAACGGACACTTTCGCGCTGCCAGCCGATCTCCATCAGGCGATGGAGGCGCAGAATTTGCTCACTGCTGCAGACCATATTTCGAGCAATGCCTGGAAAGTCACGGTCTCGCCGCAGGGCCAGGCGGTCACCGCTCCGTTGTATCCCTATGCCAAAGCCATCTCGGGCGCTGACATTCCCTGGTATCCGGGCCTGAAATTCGAAACCGAGATCGCCGTCCGTCTCGGCGGCGACCTGCCGGTTCGCGCGAGGATTCCCTACAGCCGCGCCGAGGTGGTCGAGGCGATTTCCGCCGTCTATCTCGGCGCCGAGCTGCTGGTCAGCGCCGTGAGGGAAAGCGGCAGCGTTTCGTTTCTGCTGTTCGTCGCCGACCGGCTCGGCAATAGCGGCTATGTGCTCGGCCCGGAGGTCGAAAAAACCGTCGTCGATACCGCCGCCGGCACGCCGCTCAAGGTCACCCATGCCGGCAGCACGATCTATGATGGTCCGGCGCAGCATCCGAAAGGCGACGTTCTCACCTGGCTCGTCGATTACGCCAATGACGGCTTGCGCCCCGAGACATCGCTGAAGGCAGGTGCGCTCATCACGACAGGCACGTTGAGTGGAGCGATCGAACTAACCGAACCCGGCGAGATCGACATCCTGCTCGGAAATGCCCGCCTCAGTTTCTCTGTGTCGAAGGTTTGATTTAGCGCCACTACCCCGGATTGGGGGCGGATCTGGTGCCGGATTTGGTAATTGCCATCCGGTTCCGCCTGCGGTAATAAACTTGAGTACAAATTGAAGGTTTACTTCGGCGCATGGCCGGAGGCGGAAGTGGAAATGACGTTTCAACCGCGGATGCAGAACAAGATCCAGGGCTTCTCCGTCATCGGCGGCGTGCATCGCCGCTTGTGGAACGGCATCGTCGCCGATGTCTGGGACGTGGAGTGCGCCTCCTATGCCGGCGGCTATTACGTCTCGCGCGATCCGCGGCTGTTCATCATGCTCGACAAGCGGGGACCGGGCAATTCGCGTATCAAGCTCACGCCAAAGGCGCAGGGCACCGTCCAGGACACGGAGATACGGCCGATCTCCTATGTGCCGGCCGGCATGGAAGTCTGGGCCGATCTGACCGACGTGCATTCGGTGCGCCACCTCGACATCCATTTCGACACGGAGACCGTCAGCCGCCGGCTGATGGAGGATATCGATCCGCGCCGTCTGGAAAGTCCGCAACTTCTGTTTTCCGATGAGCGGGTGCTGTCGCTGGCACAGCTGGTCGCCGCCGAATGCCTCAATCCGGAGCCGTTACACGATCTCTATGGCGACGGCCTGGCATTGGCGCTGATCATCGATGTCCTGAAGATTGCCAAGGCGATGCCGCGCAAACGCAGCAGGTTGGCCTCCTGGCAGCTTCGCCGCGCCACCGAATTCATCGAGGAAAACTGCCTGCGCAATATCCGCCTCGAGGAACTCGCCGGCCTCACCGGCCTGTCGCAATCGCATTTCAGCCATGCCTTCAAGGCCTCGACCGGCATTGCTCCGCATCAATGGCAGACCAATGCCCGGCTCGACAGGGCGAAGCGCCTGCTTGTCGAAAGCGAAAATGCGTTGACCGCAATCGCCGCCGAAACCGGCTTTGCCGATCAGGCGCATTTTACCCGCGTCTTCCGCAAACATGTCGGCATCACGCCGGCGAGCTGGAAGAAGGCACAAGTTGCCTGATTGCAACGCTTGGCGGGCAATTGTTTGCAACGCGGAGAATTGCCCAAAAACGTTCAATTTTCCCCGATCGTGACAATCCACCCCGGTAAAACTGAGTTAATCCCTCATCTTATTCAGGGCTTCGCCGCACGTTAGCATCGCGCGGCACGAGTGGGGTATAGGACATATGCGCGGGCAGACCAGGGGTCTCAATTTCAAGGTAATCCTATTGGCAGGAGTGGCGATCGCCGGCCTGATCGCGGGCTCCGCCGCGGCACAGGAAGCGAATTCGACTGAGCTCGCGCCGATCGTCATCCAGGGCGGCGGCGACACCGCCACCAGTCCGGTCAAAGGCTATGTCGCCAAGAGCTCCTCCGCCGGCTCGAAGAGCGACACCCCGCTCAACGAAATCCCGCAATCCGTCTCCGTCGTCGGCACTCAGGAAATGGACGATCGGGGCATCACCAACAAGATCGACGAGGCGCTGCTTTATACGCCTGGTGTCACCGCGCAGCCCTTTGGCGGCGACGGCGATACGGATTGGTTCTACATTCGCGGCTTCGACGCCGGCCAGACCGGCGTCTTCTTCGACAATCTAACGCTTTTCAGCTACGGCTTCGGCGGCTTCCAGCTCGATCCCTTCATGCTCGAGCGCGTAGAGGTGCTGAAGGGTCCGGCCTCCGTGCTTTACGGCGGAGCAAACCCCGGCGGCATCGTCAATCTCGTCCGCAAGCGCCCGCTCGACGAGCCGCTCTTCTATACCGAGATCGGCATCAACAGCAACGGCAACGCCTTCACCGGCTTCGATGTCTCCGACAAGGTCGGCTCCAGCGGAGCGATGAGCTATCGCATCACCGGCAAGGTTGCCGGCGGCGACAATTATTCGGACTTTTCCGAGGATCTGCGCGGCTTCATCATGCCGCAGCTCACCATTTCGCCGGATGACAGCACGAGCCTCACGGTCTGGGGTTACCTCGCCGGGCTCGACCAGGTGCATACCGGTAACGGCTTCTTCCCCTATGTCGGCACTGTCGAGGATGCACCTTTCGGCAAGATCGATCGCGACGCCTTCTATGGTGAGCCCGACATCGACGACGGCAGCTATGTGCAGAAGATGATCGGCTACGAATTCGAGCATGAATTCGACAATGGCATCAAGTTCTCGCAGAATGCGCGCTACGGCCATCTCGACAAGCATGAGATCGGCCCCTACCTGAACGGCTGGGTCGGCGGCGTGCCGACGGGTCCGGACTACCAGCTGGCGCGCATCGGCTTCGAAGGCCGCTCCGGGGTCGACAGCTTCTCGGTCGACAACCGGCTCG
>NZ_VSZV01000342.1:37647-54031 GCF_008919455.1 Rhizobium sp. PEPV16 | reverse complement strand
CTCGACTACACCTATTACCGCCTGGAAAATTGGCAGGCCTGCTGCGGCTCCAATTCGATCAGCGCAACCGATCCCATCTATGGCACGACACAGGGCGCCAATTTCGTCTATGCGGACGGCGTCGTCACCAAGAACCAGATCGGTGTCTACGCCCAGGATCGGATCCATTTCGGCGATGGCTGGCTGCTGACGCTCAACGGCCGCTACGACTATGTCGATATCGACCAGGACGCCGTAATCGGCACGACCTACAGTACCAACGACAGCGCGCTCAGCGGCCGCATCGGCCTTGCCTATGAGTTCGACAACGGCATGACGCCCTATGTCAGTGCCGCGACTTTCTTCAACCCGCTCGTCGGCACCGGTGTTTCCGGCGCGTTAAAGCCGGAAGAGGGCGAGCAGTTCGAAGGCGGCATCAAGTATGAGCCGGCCTTCATCGACGGCTCGCTGACCGCCTCGGTCTTCCACATCACCAAGCGCAACAACACGGTGACCAATCCGCTGACCTTCGCCCAGAGCCAGCTCGGCGAGGTGGTTTCGCGCGGCGCTGAACTCGAAGGCAAGGTCAATATCAACGAGAACTGGAAGGTTCTCGCATCGCTCGCCTATACCGACATGGAGGTGATGGAGAACGACGCCAATCCGGCGCTGGTCGGCAATTCACCCTATATCGTCCCGAAGATGACCGCCTCTCTCTGGGTCGACTACACGCTGACGACAGGGGCTTTCGAGGGCATGAGCCTTGGCGCCGGCGTCCGCCATCAGGGCTGGTCCTGGGCCGATGAGGCCAATACCGAGAAGGTGCCCGCCGCCACGTTCGTCGACGCTGCGATCCGTTACGAGAAGGAAAACTGGGGGGCCTCGCTCAATGTCGCGAACCTCTTCGACAAGGCATACGTCAAGGGTTGCGGCGGGCTGACCGTCTGCGGTTACGGCGATGCCCGTACCGTCACCTTCAAGCTCAGCAGGAAGTGGTAAGTTGACATCTTAGTTTAGTTTTGCAGGAACCTGTGGGGAAAGGGAGGGCCTGCCCTCCCGAACCCGTTTGCAGCGCCGAACCTGGAGCAGACCATGCCCTCGCCTTTCCTTGCCCTGTCGGCGATAGATTATGCCATCGGGCCGAAATCTATCCTGTCCGGCATCGACCTGACGCTTGAACGCGGCCGCATTTACGGACTGGTGGGGCCGAACGGTTCCGGCAAGAGCACGCTTTTGAAGATCGTCGCCCGCCAGGTCGCGCCGAAATCCGGCGCCATCTCCTTCGACGGCAAGCCGGCGGGTGACTGGGGCAGCCGGGCCTTTGCCCGGCACGTCGCCTACATGCCGCAATTCACGCCGGCGACCGACGGGATGACCGTGCGGGAACTTGTGGCGCTCGGCCGTTTTCCCTGGCACGGCACGCTTGGCCGCTTCACCTCAACGGATCGCAACATGGTCGAGGAGGCGATCGTCCGCACCGAGCTCGAGGAATTTGCCGATCGTCTCGTCGCCAGCATGTCCGGCGGCGAACGCCAGCGCGCCTGGATCGCCATGATGCTCGCCCAGGACGCCCGCTGCCTGCTGCTCGACGAGCCGACGTCGGCTCTCGACCTCGCCCATCAGGCCAGCGTTCTCTCGCTGGTCAAGGAACTCAGCCATGAACGCGGGCTGACCGTCATCATCGTGTTGCACGATATCAACCTCGCCGCGCGCTATTGCGACGCGATCATCGCGCTCAACCGCGGCCGGATCACTGCCGAGGGCACGCCCTCCGAGATCATGCAGGCCGACACGCTGCAGTCGATCTTCGGCGTCGGCATGGGCGTCTTCCCCCATCCGGTTCGAAACGAGCCGGTCAGCTATTTGTTGTAGGCCATGGCTTTTTTGGCGTTCTTCTCCCGCAGGCAGTTTCTGGCCAGTGCGGCGGCTTCGCTCTCCACCCGCGCGCGCGTGCGGGCGGCGGAGAGCTCGCGCGTCGCGACGCTCGACTGGGCGCTGCTCGAAACCCTGCTGGCAATCGGGGCGAACGTCGTTGCGGCAACAGAGTTGCGGCAATTCCGCGAGGTAGCGGTCACGCCTGACGTGCCCGCTACGACCGCCGATCTCGGCCTGCGCGGCACGCCGAATTTCGAGGTGCTGCGGTTTGCACGGCCGGACCTGATCTTCAATTCGAACTTCTATGCCTGGGCAGACGAACGCATGCGCGGGGTCGCACCGGTCGAGAGCCATTCGATCTACAAACCCGGTGAAAGCCCCTTCGCGCTGGCCGAACAGGCCACACTTGCAATCGGCGAGCGTCTGCAGCTTGCCGCTGCCAGACAGTTGACCGAAGAGCTTGCAGCCAGGCTCGACCGCTACCGAGCTCTCCTTGCCGCCGGCGACGGGCGGCCGGTGATCCCGATCAATCTTGGCGATGCCAGGCATTTCCGCGTCTTCGGCTCCGACAGCATGTTCGGCGAGGTGCTGAAACGCGTCGGCCTCACCAATGCCTGGCGGGCTCAGACCAGCTACTCGGCCGCAGCCCCCGTCGGCATCGAGATATTGGCATCGATGCCTGACGCCTGGATCGTGATGATCCCGCCACAGCCGGCCGATGCACTCGCCGCGCTCGCGACCAGCAGCTTCTGGAATGCGTTGCCGGCTGTGCGCGAAAAACGCGTGCTGATGCTCGGTTCGATCAATCCCTACGGCGCACTGCCGGCGGCCGGCCGCTTTGCCGATCTTCTGGCGGAGGGGCTTCAACATGCATGGAATGGTTAGCCGCGCCAAGCCCGTAGGAAGCACCGGCGCGCCCGTCTTCGCGATATTACTGCCCCTACTCTGCATTGCGGCCTTCGCACTCCTCATCGTAACGCGTCCTGAGGTTCCGCACGGCGATGCCGACGCAGCCATGCTGAACGGGGTGCTGCTCTGGAACAGCATCATGCCCCGCGCCATGCTGGCATTGATCGCCGGCGCGGCACTCGGCCTTTCCGGCACATTGCTGCAGCGTGTCCTGCGCAATCCGATCGCCGATGCTTCCACGCTCGGCATTGCCTCCGGGGCGGAACTGGCAATGACGGCGGCAACGGGCTTCTCGCCCCTGCTCATCGGATTTTCGCGCGAGATGGCCGCTTTCGGCGGCGGACTCGCGGCTGTCGCCATTGTGCTGGCTTTGAGCTGGCGGCGCGGGCTCGATCCGGTAACCGTGGCACTCTCCGGCCTGATCGTCAGCCTGATCGCCTCGGCCCTCAGCGTCACGCTGATCCTGTCGCGCGGCGAATATGCCATGTCGATCCATATCTGGGGCGCCGGTTCGCTCAGTCAGCAGGATTGGAACGGCGTGCTCTCGCTCAGGCCCCGGCTTATCCTCGGTTTTGCCGCCGCTCTTCTCCTGGTGCGGCCGCTCCGCATCCTTGCCCTCGACGACAGCGGTGCCAGGAGCCTCGGCCTTGCCCTGCATTCGACCCGCCTGGCGATCGTCGCGCTCGCCGTCTGGCTTGCCGCCTCGGTGATATCAGAGGTCGGCGTGATCGGTTTCGTCGGGCTCGCAGCCCCGGCGATCGCAAGGCTTGCCGGCGCGCGCAGCACCGGCAAGCTGATGCTGACAGCGCCGCTGACCGGCGCCGGCCTGCTCTTCCTGACCGATTGCCTCACCCAGATCCTCGGCCCCGGTTTCACCGATCTCGCGCCGACCGGCGCCGCAACCGCGCTGCTCGGCGGCCCGCTGCTGCTCTTCCTGCTGCCGCGAGTGCATTCCGTTTCCGCCGTTGCCGCTCAGTCGGCTGCATCGCTGAACAGGCTCGCCAAGCCGCTTCTGGCCCTTGGCGCGCTCTTTATTGCCCTCGCCCTGATCTTTGCCGTCGTCCTTACCCTCGGCCCGGCCGAGGACGGCTGGCATGTCGCAACCGGCTCGCTCTTGACCGATCTCCTGCCCTTCCGACTGCCGCGAACGATCGTCGCGGCTGGGGCCGGCGCCATGCTGGCGGCAGCCGGCTTCATCATGCAGCGCGTCACCGGCAATCCGATCGCCAGCCCCGAAGTCCTGGGCGTCAGCAGCGGCGCCGGTGCGGGTCTGACCGTGGCGCTCTTCCTCTTCGGCTTCCCCTCGCCCATCATCATGCTGCTTGCCATGGCGCTCGGCGCGCTGACCGCCTTCCTTGCGATGATCGCCATATCAGCCCGCGCCCAATTCTCGCCGGAACGCATGCTGCTGGCCGGCGTCGGCATCGGCGCCTTTGCCATGGCGATCGTGACGATGGTGCTCGCCCAGGGCGATATGCGCGGCTATATCCTGCTCACCTGGCTTTCCGGCTCGACCAACCGCGCCGGCGCCTTCGAAGCCTGGACGGCCATCATCTCGCTCGTCGTGCTGACAGCGCCCCTGCCCTTCCTCAGCCGCTGGCTGACGATCCTGCCGCTTGGCGCCGGCCCCAGCCGCGCTGCCGGCCTTCATGTCGGGGCAAGCCGACTGGCGCTTGCCGTCCTCGCCGCGCTGATGACGGCGATCGCCTCCTTCCTGGTCGGGCCGCTCAGCCTCGCCGGCCTGATTGCGCCGCATCTTGCCCGCCTTGCCGGCTTCCGCGCCCCGGGCCACCAGCTGACAGCGAGCCTTCTCTTCGGCGCCGGCGTGCTGATGGCGGCGGACTGGCTGTCGCGCGTCGTCATCTACCCCTACCAGGTGCCGGTCGGCCTCTTCGCAGCGCTGATCGGCGGCCCCTATCTCATCTGGCTGCTTTCGCGAAAGGAGGTTCAGCAATGATGGCTGAGCGGTTCACGGCGTGCTGCTTACGCCTTCTCGCGGAACATCTCGATGATCGCGGAAAAGTCCCTCCCCCCATGTCCTAGCTTCTCGAAGAGCGCATAAAGCTGCGCTGCTTCCGCGCCGAGTGGCGTGGAGGCGCCGCTCGCCAGCGCCGCTTCCTGTGAAAGCCTCAAATCCTTCAGCATCAGAGCCGCGGCAAAGCCTGGCTTGTAGTCATTGTTCGCCGGCGAGGTCGGCACCGGTCCGGGCACCGGACAATAGGTGTTGATCGACCAGCACTGGCCCGACGAGGTCGATGCGACGTCGAACAGCGCCTGATGCGAGAGGCCGAGCTTTTCGGCGAGCACGAAGGCTTCACAGACGCCGACCATCGAGATGCCTAATATCATGTTGTTGCAGATCTTCGCTGCCTGGCCGGCGCCGGCCTCGCCGCAATGGACGATCTTCTTTCCCATAGCCTCGAGGATTGGTTTTGCCTTGGCGAAGGCGTCTTCCGAGCCGCCGGCCATGAAGGTCAGCGTGCCCGCGGTCGCCCCGCCCGTGCCGCCGGAGACCGGGGCGTCGAGCGACAGGCAGCTGGCGGCCTTGGCCATCTCATGCGCCTTGCGACTGCTTTCGACATCGATGGTCGAGCAATCGATGACCAGCGTGCCTTGCGCGGCGGACTGCAGGATATCGGTCCAGGCCGTCAGCACGTGTCTGCCCTGCGGCAGCATGGTGATGATGATCTCCGCGTCCTTGACCGCCTGGCTGGCATGGCTTGCCGGCTTGACGCCGCTCTCCTCGGCAGCCTTCAGCACCGAAGCCGCGAGGTCGAAACCGAAAATCTCGTGACCTGATTTGACCAGATTGGCGGCCATCGGTCCACCCATGTTGCCGAGGCCGATGAATGCGATCCTTGCCATGATCTTCTCCTATCGATTGTCTTCGAGGATCATCGCAGCCGCCTTTTCGGCGATCATGATGGTCGGCGAATTGGTGTTGCCCGAGGTGATCGACGGCATCACGGAGGCGTCAGCGATCCTGAGCTTGCCGAGCGCCCGAAGCCTCAGCCTGGGATCGACAACGCTGTCCCTGTCGGCGCCCATGCGGCAGGTGCCGACGGGATGAAAGATCGTCGTGCCGATCTCGCCCGCCGCCCGCTCCAGATCGGCCTCCGTCTGATAGGCAGGCCCCGGCTTGAATTCCTCCGGCCTGTAACGAGCAAACGAAGGCTGCGCGACGATCCTGCGCGTCAACCGTATTGAACGAACAGCTATGTCACGATCGCGCTGCGTCGAGAGGTATTTCGGGCTGATCGTCGGCTGGGCGGCAAAATCGGGGCTCGACAGATGCACCGAACCGCGGCTTTCCGGCCTGAGATTGCAGACGCTCGCGGTGATCGCCGGAAAAGGATGAACGGGATCGCCGAACTTTTCCAGCGAGACCGGCTGCACATGATATTGCAGGTCGGGCGTTTCCCGGTCCGGACCCGATCGGGTGAAGATGCCGAGTTGGCTCGGCGCCATCGCCATCGGTCCGGAGCGGCGGACGAGATATTCGAGCCCGATCGCCGCCTTGCCGATCAGCTTCGTCGCCTTCTCGTTCAACGTCGGAACCCCCGTCACCTTATAGGCCAGACGCAGTTGCAGATGGTCTTGCAGGTTCTCCCCGACACCCTTGACCTCGGTGACGACCTCGACGCCCGCATGTCTGAGAACCTCCCCCTTGCCGATCCCCGACAGTTCCAGGACATGCGGCGAGCCGATAGAACCGGCTGATAGGACGGTTTCTTTGGCGGCATAGGCGCGTTTTGCCACGCCACGATGTTGGAACTCGACGCCGGCAACGGCGCCTTCCTCCACCAGCAGCCGCCGGACCTGCGCCTTGGTGAGCACGGTGAGGTTGGAGCGCCTCATCGCCGGCCGCAGGAAGGCCTTCGACGTGTTCCAGCGAATGCCGGAGCGCTGGTTGACGTCGAAATAGCCGGAGCCCTCGTTGCTGCCGCGGTTGAAATCCGCGGTTTCCGGAATGCCGGCTTCCCGGGCCGCTTGCTGGAAGGCATCGAGCACCGCCCAGCGCACGCGCGCCTTCTCGATGCGCCATTCGCCGCCGGCACCATGCATCTCGTCTTCGCCGCGATAAAAGTCCTCGGACTTACGGAAGAAGGGCAGAACATCATCCCAGCCCCAGCCGCTGCAGCCCATCTGCCGCCAGAGGTCGTAATCGCGCGCCTGGCCACGCATGTAGATCATGCCGTTGATCGATGAACAGCCGCCGAGAACCTTACCGCGCGGATAGCTCAGCGCCCGGCCGTTCAACCCTGCTTCCGGCGCAGTGGTGAAGCACCAGTCGGTGCGCGGATTGTTGATGCAATAGAGATAACCAACCGGAATATGGATCCAGTGATAGTTGTCGCTGCCGCCGGCTTCGAGCAGCAGCACCCGGCTCCGGCCATCGGCAGACAGCCGGTTGGCGAGCACGCAGCCGGCGCTGCCTGCCCCGATGATGATGTAGTCGTAACGATCCATGCCCCGCACGAGACTCCAGATGCTTGCCGCTTCCCCCTCCCCGCAGCACGGGGAGAGGAAGAGTCGCAGCGCCGCCGCCCGTCTCTTTTCCCGGAATAGAGGGTTTCTTTCCCGAGAAGAGAGAGGCCCGCCCGTTCAGCGGCGATAGACGAAGCCCAGTTTCCGCCCTAGCCGCGAGGCGTAGAATTCGCCGATGATGCCGCGGCGGAAGATCAGCACGCAGACCATGAAGACGATGCCGGTGATGATCGTCACCGGGAATTCCGAGGTGGCGAGGTAATTTTCCAGCACCACCACCAGCCCGGCGCCGAAGAGCGGGCCGATCAGCGTGCCGATGCCGCCGAGCAGCGTCATCAGGATCACCTCGCCCGACATCTGCCAGCCAACGTCGGTCAGCGTCGCGAACTGGAAAACGATCGATTTCACCGCGCCCGCGAGCCCTGCAAGCGCCGCCGACATGACGAAGGCGCCGAGCTTGTAGCGCGCTACGGAATAACCGAGCGAGATCGCCCGTTGTTCGTTCTCGCGGATCGATTTGAGGATCATGCCGAAGGGCGAATTAATAAAGCGCCAGATGATCAGGATGCCGACGAGAAAGACGGCCAGCACGAAATAATACATGTTGATCGAGATGTTCAGATCGATGAAGCCGAAGAGGTGGCCGCGCGGCACCGACTGAATGCCGTCCTCGCCTTCGGTGAATTCCGCCTGCAGGCAGAAGAAGAAGAACATCTGCGACAGCGCCAGCGTGATCATCGCGAAATAGATGCCTTGGCGGCGGATGGCGAAGAAGCCCATGACGAGCCCGAGAAACGCCGCACCCGCCACGCCGATCAGGATGCCGAGTTCCGGCGGCAGGCCCCATTCCTTCACCGTATAGGCGGTGAAATAGGCAGCTCCGCCGAAGAAGGTGGCATGGCCGAAGGACAGCAGGCCGGTATAGCCGAGCAGCAGGTTGAAGGCACAAGCAAAGAGCGCGAAGCAGAGCAGCTTCATCAGGAAGATCGGATAGAAAAAGAACGGCGCCAGCAGCAGGAGCAGCAGCCCGGCGAGCAGGAAACCCGCCTGCACCGAAAGGGCGGTCCGGCTTTTGTCCGTTCGGATGGTTTCGGTGATGTCAGCCATGTCAAGCATCCCGTCCGAAGAGGCCCGCGGGCCTGATAAGAAGCACGATCGCCATGATGACGAAGATCACGATGTTGGACGCCTCGGGATAGAAGACCTTGGTCAGGCCCTCGGCAATGCCGAGCACATAACCGGTGATTATAGCGCCCATGATCGATCCCATGCCGCCGACGACGACCACGGCGAAGACGACGATGATCATGTTCGAGCCCATCAGCGGCGAGACCTGGTAGATCGGCGCCGCCAGCACGCCGGCAAAGGCGGCAAGGCCGGCGCCGAGCGCGTAGGTGAAC
Source organism: Rhizobium sp. PEPV16 (assembly GCF_008919455.1). NCBI lineage: Bacteria > Pseudomonadati > Pseudomonadota > Alphaproteobacteria > Hyphomicrobiales > Rhizobiaceae > Rhizobium > Rhizobium sp. PEPV16. Next base: position 45,380 of record NZ_VSZV01000342.1, on the reverse strand, counting down.
GTCAACAGCACCGGCACGTTGACGCCGAAGACCTGCACCAGCACGGCGTTTTCAGTGGCCGCCCTGAGATAGGCGCCGAGCTTGGTCTTCTCGATCAGTAGCCATGTGCCGAGGCAGACGACGAGCGAGACGACCACCACCCAGCCGCGATAGATCGGCAGGAACATGAAGCCGAGGTTGGCCCCGCCGGCAAGGGCCGCCGGCGTTGCATAGGGCTGGCCGGAAGAGCCATAGAGATAGCGGAAGGTGCCCTCGACCGAGAGCGCCAGCCCGAAGGTGAAGAGCAGGCCGTAGAGCGGATCGAGATCGTAGAGCCGGCGCAGGAACAGCCGCTCGATGATTGCACCGGCAAGGCCGACGATAACGGGCGCCAGGATCAATGACGGCCAGTAGCCGATGCCGGCATAAGTCAGCAGCAGATAGGCGACAAAGGCGCCGAGCATATATTGCGCGCCATGGGCGAAGTTGATTACCCGGAGCAGGCCGAAGATGATGGCGAGGCCGAGGCTGAGCAGCGCATAGAACGAGCCGTTGATCAGGCCGATCAGCAGCTGGCCGAACAGCGCCTGCAGGGGAATGCCGAAGATCATCGTCATCTGGTCACACTCCCAGGACCTTGTGCAGCGTATCCATACGCTGCGGCAGTTCACCGACCGGGAATTCCGACACCATCTGCCCATGATCCATCAGATAGAAGCGATCGGCAATACGGCTGGCGAAACGGAAATTCTGCTCGACGAGCAGGATTGTCATGCCGCGTCCTTTCAGCGTCTGCAGCACCTCGCCGATACGCTGGACGATAACGGGGGCAAGCCCCTCCGTCGGTTCGTCGAGAATAAGCAGCCTGACGCCGGTGCGCAGGATTCGGGCGATCGCCAGCATCTGCTGCTCGCCGCCGGATAGCTTGGTGCCCGGGCTGCCGCGGCGCTCGTAAAGGTTCGGGAAGAGCTCGTAGATCTCGTCGAGGGTCATGCCGCCCCCTGCCACGACAGGCGGCAGCAGCAGGTTTTCCGAAACGGTCAGCGTCGAGAAGATGCCGCGCTCCTCCGGCACGAAGCCGATGCCCCGATGCGCCGTCTTGTGCAGCGGCACCTGCATCATATCGCTGCCGTCAAAACTGATCTTGCCCTTCCGGGCCCGCACGATGCCGGTGATGGTGCGCAGCGTCGTCGTCTTGCCGACGCCGTTACGGCCGAGAATCGTGATCGTCTCGCCTTCGGCCACGCGCATGTCGACGCCGTGCAGGACATGGCTTTCGCCGTACCAGGCATTGAGCCCCTGGACTTCGAGGAGAGTGGCCATCAATGCTCCTCCGTGCCCATATAGGCCACACGCACGCGCTCGTCCTGGCTGACAGTGGCATAGTCGCCCTCAGCGAGGATCTCGCCGCGCTGCAGCACGGTGACATGCTGGCAGATATTGGCGACGACGGAGAGATTGTGCTCGACCATCAATACGGCGCGGTCGCGGGCGACCTCGCGGATGATCGAGGAGACGACGCCGACATCCTCCTGCCCCATGCCGGCCATCGGTTCGTCGAGCAGCAGCACCTTGGGATCGAGCGCCAGTGTGGTTGCGATCTCCAGCACGCGCTTGCGGCCATAGGAAAGATCGGCGGCGATGTGATCGCGCTCCTTGGACAGCCCGACGCTGGCGAGCAATTGCTCGGCGCGCTCGTTCAGTCGGTCGAGTGCGGAAAGCGGCCGCCAGAACTGTGTGGAAAGATTGTTCGGCCGTTGCAGCGCCACACGCACATTGTCGAGCACGGTCAGATGCGGGAAAACCGCCGAGATCTGGAAGGAGCGGACCAGCCCCATGCGGGCCACCTTGTCGGGCGGCGTTTTCGTGATGTCTACGCCCATCAGCGTGATCGTGCCTGCTGTCGGCTGCAGGAACTTGGTTAGCAGGTTGAAGACCGTCGTCTTGCCGGCGCCGTTCGGGCCGATCAGCGCATGCACGCTTGCGTCATGCACATCAAGATCGACGTTCTTGACGGCCGTGAAGCCGCCGAAATCGCGGCGCAGGCCGCGGGCGGACAATACCACCCGCGGCTTTTCCTGAGTTTCAATTGCGGAAACCGCCATCGTGCTTACTTCACCAGATTGCAGCCGCTCTTGGCGGGATCGATATAGGCTTCCTTGCCGGGAATGGTGGCGAGCACGTTGAAGTAATCCCACGGCTCCTTGCTCTCGGAAGGCTTCTTGACCTGCAGCAGATACATGTCGTGGATCATGCGGCCATTGGCGCCAACCGTGCCGCCGCGGCCGAAGACGTCATCGACCGGCATTTCATGCAGCTGCTTGGCGACGGCTTCCGTTTCGTCGGTGCCGGCCTTCTGCACCGCTTTCAGATATTGCGTCACCGCCGAATAGGTGCCGGTATGGACCATGTTCGGCATCTTGCCGGTACGGGTGAAGAACTTCTTGGCAAAGGCGCGGCTTTCGTCGTCGCGGTTCCAGTAATAGCCTTCCGTCAGCGTCAGCCCCTGCGCCGCCTCGAGGCCAAGGCCATGCACTTCGGCGAGCGTGAAGAGCAGCGCCGCCAGATGCTGGCCGCCCTGGGTGATGCCGAATTCGGCCGCCTGCTTGATGGCGTTCGAGGTGTCGAGGCCGGCATTGGCAAGACCGATCACCTTGGCGCCTGATGATTGCGCCTGCAGCAGGAAGGACGAGAAGTCCTGGCTCGACAGCGGATGGCGGACGGCGCCGACGACCGTACCGCCACTCGACTTGACGTAATCGCTGGTCTGCTGCTCCAGCGAGTAGCCGAAGGCATAGTCGGCGGTCAGGAAGAACCAGCTGTCGCCGCCCTGCTTGACGAGCGCGCCGCCGGTGCCGACGGCCAGTGCATGCGTATCGTAGGCCCAATGGAAGCCATAAGGCGAGCAGGCCTTGCCGGTGAGATCCGTCGTCGCCGCACCGGTGACAATGTCGATCTTCTTCTTCTCCTTGCCGATCGCCTGCACGGCGAGCGCCACAGACGACGTCGTCAACTCCATGATCGCATCCACCTGCTCGGTATCGTACCACTGGCGGGCGATGTTGGAGGCGATATCCGCCTTGTTCTGATGGTCGGCATTGACGATCTCGACCGGCACATCAAGCACCTTGCCGCCGAAATCCTCGACTGCCATTTGGGCGGCTTCGACGGAGGACTTGCCGCCGAAATCGGCATAGACGCCCGACTGATCGTTCAGGATACCGATCTTGACCTTGCCGTCGGTCGCGCTCTGCGCGAGCACCGCAGTGCTGCTCGCAAGCAGAAATGCAACTGATGCAATGAGATTCTTACGCATATTCTCTCCTCCCAGAGATTGGCCAGATTGCGGATCTGTTCAAATTTGGCCAGTCGTCCTCCTCAGAACGACGGACCCTCACCTTACGATCACGGAAATTCCGCCCTGAGGCAACGGGTGATTTACAACTAATTCCAAACAGTATCTGTTCGTTTTTGAACAGAGAGGATCGCGATGAACAATCCACCGCAGTTTACTTGGGACGATCTGCAGTTTTTTCTAGCCGTCGCCCGCACTGGACAGCTGTCGACGGCGGCCCGCCAGCTGCGCTCCAGCCATGCCACCGTCTCACGCCGCATCGACCGACTGGAGTTCACCCTCAAGGTCAAGCTGTTCGAGCGCAATCCGCGCGGCTACGTCTTGACCGCCATGGGCACGCGCTTTGTCGAGACGGCCGAGAAGATGGAGCAGGAGACCGAGCGGCTGCGCGCCGATCTTGCCGCCGGCTCGATGGCGCAGCGCGGCCTGGTGCGGCTCAGCGCACCGGAGGGTTTTGCCAATTTCTTCTTCGCAACCGTGCTGCCGCAGTTTGCCGCCCAGCATCCGCATCTGTCGCTCGAACTGGTGACGATCCAGCAGATCATGTCACTGTCGCGCAAGGAGGCCGATCTTTCCGTCGTTCTCGACGAGCCGAAGGGCGGGGCTTATTTCGCCGAGAAGCTGACTGACTACCACCTGCAGGTCTACGGCTCGCGCGACTATCTGGCGAAGGCCGCGCCGATCACCTGCCGGGACGACCTCCTTGAGCATCCCTTCGTCAGCTATATCGAAGAAATGATCTTCGCGCCGGGCCTGGATTATCTCGGCGACGTGCATCCGCGCATCAAGCCGCAATTCCAGAGTTCCAGCATCTTCGCGCAGCTCACTGCCACCCGAAACGGCCTCGGCCTCTGCATCCTGCCCTATTTCTTCGCCAGCCGTTACCCCGAACTCGTACGCGTGCTGCCCGACGAGATCGACCTCAAGCGCCATTACTGGATCACCTGCCACCGCGACCTGAAACAGGCGCCGCGCGTGCGCGCCGTCATCGATTTCCTGCGCGAGGCGGTGCACGGCGAGGATGCGCGCTTCGTGCCGCCCTATGTCACCGCCGCCGGTCCGGCGCGCCGGGCAAAGGTGGAAACCTGATTACTTCAGGAATTCGGCCCGATGCGGAGTGAAAGTATCGATCAGCCGACCCTTTTCCAGCGCCTTGACGCCGTGGACCAGATTGGGGGGCACGATGAAGCTGCCGCCCTGTTCCAGCACCTCGGTCCGGCCATCGATCGTCACTTCGAAACTGCCTTCGGCGACGTAACTGGCCTGGATGTGCGGATGCGAATGAGCCGCACCCACCGCGCCGCTTTCGAAGGCCACTTCCACCATCATCATCTCGGGCAGATAGGTCATGATGCGCCTGACGACGCCGGGCTCGGGATTGACCCATTCGGCGCCTTCGGCCGATACGAACAGATCGCTTGACGACATTTCCGCCTCCTCGTTCCAGAATCGATCGTGGGCAAAGTGGATCATGCCGACGCTTTTGAAAAGATGGCGCGGCCTGTCTTTTCGGCTGGCGACTCTCTGTTGACGCGGTCGGCTGGCGGGTCTATGGCCAACTTGAGTGAGGCAAGCCTGAACTAAGGGTGAGGAGACGCCGCCATGCAGCATACGCGCGAGGTTTTCGACTGGGCCGATCCGTTCCGCCTGGTGGAGCAGCTGACCAGCGAAGAACGCATGGTGCAGGACACCGCCCACGCCTATGCGCAGGAAAAGCTTGCGCCCCGCGTTCTCGACGCCTTCCGCCATGAAAAGACCGATCCCGATATCTTCCGCGAAATGGGCGAACTCGGCCTGCTCGGCCCGACGATCTCGCCGGATTATGGCGGCGCCGGTCTCGGTTACGTCGCCTACGGCCTGATCGCCCGCGAGGTCGAAAAGGTCGACAGCGGTTACCGCTCGATGATGAGCGTCCAGTCCTCGCTCGTAATGGTGCCAATCGAAACCTTCGGTTCCGAGGCGCAGAAGCTGAAATACCTGCCGAAACTCGCCACCGGCGAATGGATCGGCTGCTTCGGCCTGACGGAGCCCGATCATGGCTCCGACCCCGGCTCGATGGCGGCACGCGCCAAAAAAGTCGACGGCGGCTACAGCCTGACCGGCTCGAAGACCTGGATCTCCAACGCGCCGATCGCCGATGTCTTCGTCGTCTGGGCAAAGACCGAGGACGGCCTCATCCGCGGCTTCATCCTCGAAAAGGGCTGGAAAGGACTTTCGGCGCCTGCGATACACGGCAAGGTGGGCTTACGCGCCTCGATCACCGGCGAGGTGGTGATGGACGGGGTCTTCGTGCCGGAGGAAAACCTTCTGCCTGATGTGACCGGCCTCAAGGGACCCTTCACCTGCCTCAACTCGGCCCGTTTCGGCATCGCCTGGGGCGCACTCGGTGCTGCCGAGGATTGTTATGCGAGAGCCCGGCAATATACGCTGGAGCGCAAGCAGTTCGGCCGGCCGCTTGCCGCCAACCAGCTGATCCAGAAGAAGCTCGCCGACATGGCGGCGGAGATCTCGCTCGGCCTTCAGGGCTGCCTGCGGCTTGGCCGCATGAAAGAGGAAGGCCATCCGCCGGTGGAGCTGACCTCGATCCTCAAGCGCAACAGCTGCGGCAAGGCGCTGGAGATTGCGCGGGCGGCCCGCGACATGCTCGGCGGCAACGGCATCTCCGACGAATTCGGCATCGCCCGCCATCTCGTCAACCTCGAAGTGGTCAACACCTATGAGGGCACGCACGACATCCACGCGCTGATCATCGGCCGGGCGATAACAGGCATTGCCGCCTTTGCGAACTAGCGCATCGGCCCGAAAATCGAAATCGATTTTCGGAAAGCACGAATGCGTAGATTCAAGGATGTTAGAGCGTCCTTTGTGCGTCCGAAAGGACGCACGGCGCTCTAATGCATGCCGCCCAAAAGTGTGCAGCGGTTTTGGGACAACGGCATGCATAAAACAGAGACCTAAAGCGCGTCGCATGATTGAGATTCGTTGCGACGCGCTTTAGCCCTTTGGCGCGAAAGGGCGAATTGCCACGCGCCTGACAATGTGCAACCTTCCTGACGACGTAAGCGCCGGCAAAACGGGGGTCGTGCATGTTTCTGCTTCTTGCATTGCTGATTGGTGTCATTGCCGGGCTTCGCACGATGACTGCGCCCGCCGCCGTCGCCTGGGCCGCGGCGCTTGGATGGTTTGATGTCTCGCAGACGCCGCTTGCCTTCATGGGTTACCAGTGGACACCGTGGATCTTCACGGTTCTCGCCATCGGCGAACTGATCGCCGACCAGTTGCCCTCCACGCCGTCGCGCAAGGTGCCGATGCAATTCGGCGCCCGCATCGTCTCGGGCGCGCTGGCCGGCGCCACGATCGGCGCCGCCAGCAGCCTGCTCTTCGGCGGGCTGATCGCCGGCGTGATCGGCGCCGTCATCGGCACATATGGTGGCGCCGCCGTCCGCAGCAGGCTTGCCGCCTCCTTCGGCAAGGATCTGCCGGCCGCGCTCATCGAGGATGCCGTCGCCGTCATCGGCGCGGTGCTGATCGTGGGGGCCGTCGCATGAAAAGCTTCGACGCCATCGTTATCGGCGCCGGCCAGGCCGGCCCGTTTCTTGCCGCCAGGATGGTCGAAGAGGGCATGAAGGTCGCGCTGATCGAGCGCAAATTCCTCGGCGGCACCTGCGTCAATGCCGGCTGCATGCCGACAAAGACACTGGTCGCCAGTGCCCGCGCCGCCCATGTTGCAAGAAACGGCGCCGTTTACGGCGTCAATCTCCCGGGCGAGATCGCCATCGACATGAAGGTGGTCAGGGCGCGCGCCGAAACGGTGACCATGAATGCCCGCAACGGCCTGATCGGCTGGTTCGCCGGCATGGACGGCATGACCGTGATCTACGGCCATGCCTGCTTCGAGGGCCCGAAGACCGTCAGCGTCAACGGCGAGACGCTGACCGCACCGCGCATCTTCCTCAATGTCGGCGCGCGCCCCGTCATCCCCGAGCTATCAGGCGTCAGCGATATCGATTACCTCACCAGCACCTCGATCATCCATCTCGACACGCTGCCACGGCATCTGGCCGTGATCGGCGGCAGTTATATCGGGCTGGAATTCGCGCAGATGTATCGCCGCTTCGGCGCCGAAGTCAGCGTCATCGAGCATGGTCCGAAGCTCGCGTCGCGCGAGGACGAGGATATATCCGACGCGATCGCCGATGTCCTGCGCTCGGAGGGCATCGACATTCATACCGGCGCCAGCGACATCGCCTTTACCAAGAGCAGCGACGGAATAACGGTCGCCACCGATTCAGCGAGGATCGATGCGAGCCATGTGCTGATTGCCACCGGCCGCAAGCCGAACACCGACGATCTCGGCCTCGATGCCGCCGGAGTCATCACCGACAAGCACGGCTATATC
>NZ_VSZV01000342.1:26991-37637 GCF_008919455.1 Rhizobium sp. PEPV16 | reverse complement strand
TCACCCACACCTCCTACAATGATTTCGAGATCGCCGCCGCCAATCTGCTCGACGGCGACGACCGCAAGGTCTCGAGCCGCATCATGGCCTATGCGCTCTATATCGACCCGCCGCTCGGCCGTGTCGGCATGACGGAGAAGCAGGCGCGCGCCTCGGGACGCAAGATCATGATCTCGACCCGGCCGATGAGCCGCGTCGGCCGCGCCAACGAGCGCGGCGAGACGAAGGGCTTCATGAAGGTGATCGCCGACGCCGAGACTAAAAAAATCCTCGGTGCGGCGATCCTTGGCATCGAAGGCGACGAGGTGATCCACGGCATCATAGACGCGATGAATGCGGGAACGACCTATCCCGCATTGCAATGGTCGGTGCCGATCCATCCGACGGTGTCAGAGCTGATCCCGACACTGCTTGGGGATTTGAAGCCGGTTCAGCTATGAATTGATGCTTCGAAAGCGATAGCTGGAGGCGGGCTGAGTGTCTATCGAACTGCTGATCGAGCACTACGGCCTGTTGGCGATATTTCTGGGTGCGGCCTTCGAAGGCGAAACAGCGGCCTTCCTAGGCGGCGTGATTTCCCACCGCGGGCTGCTGACCTATTGGTCGGCGTCGCTTGCGGCTACGGCAGGATCCTTCGCCGGCGATCAGTTCTGGTTCTTCGCCGGCCGTTATGCCGCTGGATGGGGTCTCGTCCGCCGGCTGATGGAAAGGCCGGCGCTGGCGCGCGCCACCCGGCTTCTGGAAAGATATCCCACAGGCTTCATCCTTGCGTTTCGTTTCCTGGTGGGATTGCGGACGATCAGCCCGATGGTCATCGGGACGACGCGAATAGCGACCGGTAAATTCGTCATCCTGAATGCCGTGGCCGCGTTGGTATGGGGGCAGTTGTTCACGGCGCTCGGCTATCTCTTCGGGCACGGCATCCAACAGACATTGGGCCACCTTCCCCTTCATCGTCATCTGCTGATTGCAATCGGAGCCGCGGCTGTCGTCGCAGCCGCGGCTCTTGCCTTTCGCAAGATGAAACTGAGCGCCAAGCACTCATAGAAGCGCTGTAGCGCCCTACTCCATCACGATCTGCAGCTTCACGTCGCTCGGTCGGGCCTCGACAGCGCGATCAAAAGCCGTGATCGAATCCTCGAACTTAAAGGTCTCGGAAATCAGCGGCTTCAGATCCACGCGTCCCGAGCCGAGCAGCGCGATCGACCGCTCATACTGGTGCGCGTAGCGGAACACCGTCTCGATGCGGATTTCCTTGGTGGACGCCGTCGAGACGTCGAAGCCGATCGGGTTGACCGGCAGGCCGACGACGACGATGACGCCGCCGGGGCGCGGCAGCGCCATGATCGTCTCCCAGGCCTTCGGCGAGCCGGAGCATTCGAAGACGACATCGGCGCCCCAGCCGTCGGTCAGCCTGCTGACCTCTTCGGCCAGGTTCTTCTCGCGGATATTGACCGGAATGACGCCCTGGTACTGCGCGGCGATATCGAGCTTCGGCTGGGCGAGATCGGCGACGATGGCGCGGGCGCAGCCGCCGGCAAGCGCCGCGATCGCCACCATCGTGCCGATCGGCCCGGCGCCGAGGACGACGGCAGTATCACCCGGCGTAATCTTCGCCTTGGTGGCGGCCTGCATGCCGACGGCGAAGGGCTCGACCATGGCGCCTTCGGCGAAGCTGACATTGTCGGGCAGCTTGAAGGTGTAGTTGGCGGGATGCACGACCTCCGCCGTCAGCACGCCGTGGATCGGCGGGGTCGCCCAGAAGGTCACGGCCGGGTCGATATTGTACATGCCGAGCCGGCTTGCTTTGGAGTTCGGATCGGGAATGCCGGGCTCCATGCAGACGCGGTCGCCGACTTTCAGATGCGTGACGCCGGCGCCGACCTCGACCACCGTTCCCGCCGCCTCATGGCCGAGCACCATCGGCGCGTTGACGACGAAGGGGCCAATCTTGCCGTGCGTGTAATAATGCACGTCCGAACCGCAGACGCCGACCGTGTGGATCCTGATCTTCACCTCGCCGGGGCCGGTTTCGAGCGGCAGATCGATATCGCGGAGCGCAAGCTCATGCTGGCGCTCGAGGACAAGCGCGCGGACTTTGGTCATCGTCGGTTTCCTTCCCTAGTGGCTTGCCCATGACTCCATCGGGCAGCGTTGAAGCCGACTATAGAGCCCGAAGCCTTCCCAATTCAACCAGATTGCGAAGGCTTTTGCTCAACAAATGATAAAATGCTCACGCGGATTTGCCGGAGGATCCAGCACCGGCAGCCGCCGGTCCAAAAACTGCACCAGCCTGGTCCGACGGCGAGCAGCCCCGCAAGGGCATTTATAAGATTTTTATATAGATGGCCTGTCGTCCGTCTCGAACCTTTATGCCCTTCGGCTCCATATTGAGGGCCGAGAGATTGAAAAGATCATCTCCACGCCAGAAAGCATGAAAGGCGGCCTCCCAGCGCCCTTTGTCTTGTCTGACTCCAAGAAGAACAACAGGAGTCACGATCATGATGGATATCATTCTACTCGGCACCGCGATCATATTCTTCGCGCTGTGCTTTGCCTACACCCGAGCCTGCGACAGGCTTTGACAGGAGAAGCGACGATGACCCTCGATTATGTCTTGAGCGGTGCCGTAACCGTGTTTCTCACCGTTTACCTCACCTACGCTCTCCTTCGCCCAGAACGCTTTTGAAGAGAACTGGCGCTTCTGAGGTCGCCCATGCGCGACCGAGAAGCAGCCGGGAATTGAAAGTTACCCCAAATGACCCTCAACGGATGGCTTCAGATCCTGCTTTACTGCGGGATCGTCCTCGTGCTCGTCAAACCGCTCGGCGGTTACATGACGCGTGTCTACAATGGCGAGCGCACATTCCTCTCTCCGGTCCTCGTTCCGATCGAACGGGGGCTTTACCGTATTGCCGGCACCAGCGAGCGCGAGGAGCAGCATTGGACTTCCTATGCCTTCGCGATGCTGATGTTCAACCTGCTCGGCGTCCTCGTCCTCTACGCGCTCCTGCGCCTGCAGGACATCCTGCCCTATAATCCGGCTGGTATGGCCGCCGTCCCGCCGGAGCTTTCGTTCAATACCGCCATCAGCTTTCCGACAAACACCAACTGGCAGAATTACGGCGGCGAAAGCACGATGTCGTACCTGACCCAGATGGCCGGCTTCACGGTGCAGAACTTCCTGTCGGCCGCGACCGGCATGGCGATCGCGGTCGCCTTCATCCGTGCCTTCGCACGGGCGTCGGGCAAGGCGATCGGCAATTTCTGGGTCGATATGATCCGCGGCACATTCTACATCCTGCTGCCGATCTGTATCGTGCTGACCATCGTCTACGTCTATCTCGGCGTGCCGCAGACGCTTGGACCTTATGTCAATGCGACCACGCTCGAAGGCGCGCAGCAGACGATTGCCATCGGGCCTGTCGCCTCGCAGCTTGCGATCAAGATGCTCGGCACCAATGGCGGCGGCTTCTTCAACGCCAATTCGGCCCATCCGTTCGAAAATCCCGACGCGATCTCCAACCTCATCCAGATGGTCTCGATCTTCGCGATCGGCGCGGCTTTCACCAACGTCTTCGGCCGCATGGTCGGCAACCAACGCCAGGGCTGGGCGATCCTTGCCACGATGGGCGTGCTGTTCATCGCCGGTGTCAGTATCACCTATTGGGCCGAAGCTGCCGGCAACCCGCTGATGCATGCCTTCGGCCTTGGTGGCGGCAATATGGAAGGCAAGGAAGTCCGCTTCGGCGTCGCCCTGTCTTCGCTCTTTGCCGTCATCACTACGGCCGCCTCCTGCGGCGCGGTCAATGCCATGCATGGCAGCTTTACCGCGCTTGGCGGCCTCATCCCGCTGATCAACATGCAGCTCGGCGAAATCATCGTCGGCGGTGTCGGCGCGGGCTTCTACGGCATCCTGCTGTTCATCATCGTCGCCGTCTTCGTGGCCGGCCTGATGGTCGGCCGCACGCCGGAATATCTCGGCAAGAAGATCGAGGCGAAGGAAATGAAGATGGCCGTTCTCGCCATCCTCTGCCTGCCGCTCGCCATGCTGGTCTTCACCGCGATCGCCACGGTGATGCCTTCCGCCGTCGCCTCGATCGGCACCGCCGGCCCGCACGGCTTCTCCGAAATCCTCTATGCCTATACCTCGGCGGCAGCCAACAACGGCTCGGCGTTCGGCGGCCTGACCGGCAACACGCCCTGGTACAACGTGACACTCGGGATCGGCATGCTCGCCGGGCGCTTCCTGGTCATCATTCCGGCGCTTGCCATCGCCGGCTCCCTGATCGCCAAGAAGACGGTTCCGGCCTCGGCAGGCACCTTCCCGACCGACGGTCCGCTCTTCGTCGGCCTGCTTGTCGGCACAATCCTGATCGTCGGCGGTCTGACCTTCTTCCCGGCCTTGGCGCTTGGCCCTGTCGTCGAGCACCTGGTCATGATCGCCGGCCAGACCTTCTGAGGTGATGCCATGATCCTCCGTCACAGGCTTCGCAACGCCTTCCACCCTCGTCCCGGTGCGCCGGGACGAGGGAATGGCCCGACGACCCGCGCCTCCGACATCATCTTGGTGATGATGGCAGGCCTCCTCGTCATCGCCGCCATCTTCAAAATCCTACAGGGCTGACCGGCTTCCGGTTCGCCATCCTCGTTTCAAAGCTGGAGTCTCTTATGAGCCAGGCAAAATCCGCGAGCGTCATGGATTCTCGCATCCTCATTCCGGCCGTGGGGGCCGCTTTCAAGAAGCTCAACCCCCGCGCGCTTGCCAGAAACCCGGTCATGTTCGTCGTGGCCACCGTCTCGGTGCTGACCACCGTGCTCTTCCTGCGCGATCTGGTGGCGGGCAACGGCAATCTCGGCTTCTCGTTCCAGATCAATCTCTGGCTCTGGTTCACCGTGCTGTTTGCCAATTTCGCCGAAGCCGTCGCCGAAGGCCGCGGCAAGGCGCAGGCGGATTCGCTGCGCAAGGCGCGCACCGAAACCCAGGCCAAACTGCTCACCGCCAATAATGGCAGCGGCTATCGCATGGTGCCGGGCACCAGCCTCAAGGTTGGCGACATCGTGCTTGTCGAGGCCAGCGATATCATCCCGTCGGACGGCGAAGTCATCGAAGGTGTGGCCTCCGTCAACGAAGCGGCGATAACAGGCGAATCCGCCCCTGTTATCCGCGAATCCGGCGGCGATCGCTCGGCGGTGACCGGCGGCACGCAGGTGCTGTCCGACTGGATCCGCGTCCGCATCACCGCCGCTGCCGGCTCGACCTTCATCGACCGGATGATCGCGCTCGTCGAAGGTGCGGAGCGCCAGAAGACGCCGAACGAGATCGCCCTTAACATCCTGCTCGCCGGCATGACGCTGATCTTCGTGCTTGCGACGGCGACGATCCCGAGCTTTGCCATCTATGCCGGCGGCTCGATCCCGATCATCGTGCTCGTCGCCCTCTTCGTCACGCTGATCCCGACGACGATCGGCGCGCTGCTCTCGGCAATCGGCATCGCCGGCATGGACCGCCTCGTCCGTTTCAACGTGCTCGCCATGTCCGGCCGCGCGGTCGAAGCCGCCGGCGACGTCGACACGCTGCTGCTCGACAAGACCGGCACGATCACGCTCGGCAATCGCCAGGCGACGGCCTTCCGCCCGGTTCGCGGCGTGTCCGAACAGGATCTCGCCGATGCCGCCCAACTCGCCTCGCTTGCCGACGAGACGCCGGAAGGCCGCTCCATCGTCGTGCTCGCCAAGGAGAAATATGCGATCCGCGGCCGCGACATGGCAAGCCTCAAGGCAAGCTTCGTGCCCTTCACCGCCCAGACCCGCATGAGCGGCGTCGATCTCGAAGGCGCCTCGATCCGCAAGGGTGCGGTCGATGCCGTGCTGGCTCATGTCAACGGCGACGCATCCTCGAAGAACGGCAGCGAAGTCGTGCGTGAACTGCAGTCGATCGCCGACGAGGTCGCCAAATCGGGCGGCACGCCGCTGGCGGTTGCCCGCGATGGCAGGCTGCTCGGCGTCATCCAGCTGAAGGACATCGTCAAGGGCGGTATCCGCGAGCGCTTCACCGAGCTGCGCCGCATGGGCATCCGCACCGTGATGATCACAGGCGACAACCCGCTGACGGCAGCCGCCATCGCCGCCGAGGCCGGGGTCGACGACTTCCTCGCCCAGGCAACGCCGGAGATGAAGCTGGCGCTGATGCGCGAGGAACAGGCGAAGGGCAAGCTCGTCGCCATGTGCGGCGACGGCACCAATGATGCGCCGGCGCTTGCCCAGGCCGATGTCGGCGTCGCCATGAACACCGGCACGGTCGCCGCCCGCGAGGCCGGCAACATGGTCGATCTCGATAGCGATCCGACGAAGCTCATCGAGATCGTCGAGATCGGCAAGCAGCTCCTGATGACGCGCGGCGCGCTGACGACCTTCTCGATCGCCAACGACATCGCCAAGTACTTCGCCATCATCCCCGCGATGTTCCTGACCTTCTACCCGCAGCTCGGCGTCCTGAACGTCATGGGGCTTTCGACGCCGCAAAGCGCCATCCTCTCGGCGATTATCTTCAACGCGCTGATCATCATCGCGCTGATCCCGCTATCGCTGAAGGGTGTGCGCTACCGTCCGATCGGCGCCGGCGCGCTCTTGTCGCGCAACCTGCTGATCTATGGTGCCGGCGGCATCATCGTCCCCTTCATTGGCATCAAGGCGATCGACATGGCTGTCGCAGCCCTCGGCCTTGCCTAAGGCCTGGAGCCATCCCGGTTCCGAGAGGATCGGAACCGGAGCTCTTCGCAAAAGAACACTCCAAGGAGTAAGACAATGTTGAAAGAACTTCGTCCGGCAATCGTCATGATCATCGCCACCACCGTCATCACCGGCCTTATCTATCCGCTCGCCATGACGGGTGCTGCCCAGGCCCTCTTCCCGACCCAGGCGAACGGCAGCCTGATCGAGAAGAACGGCCAGGTGATCGGCTCGACGCTGATCGGCCAGGCCTTCACCAGCGACAAATATTTCCACGGGCGCCCCTCGGCCGCCGGCGACGGCTACAATGCGGCTGCCTCCAGCGGTTCGAATCTCGGCCCGACCAGCCAGAAGCTGATCGACCGCGTCAAGGGTGACTACGAGGCAGCCAAGGCGGCGAACCCGACGGCCGAGGTCCCCGCCGACCTCGTCACCGCTTCGGGCAGCGGCCTCGATCCCCATATCTCGCCGGAAGCGGCCTATTTCCAGGTACCGCGCGTCGCCAAGGCACGCAGCATGGATGAAGCCAAGGTCAAGGCCCTGGTCGACGGCGCCATTCAAGACCGCGAGATCGGCATTCTCGGCGAACCTACGGTCAATGTTCTGGCGTTGAATCAGAGCCTTGATGCTTCTATGACTGAGTGAGTTTGCCAGGCTGGGGGCGAGTTTGGCGAAAAGGCCAACCCCGCTCTCCGTCATCCTCGGGCTTGACCCGAGGATCCATGCCCGTGGCTGCTGACGGATGCGGCTTGATGCTCGGGTCAAGCCCGAGCATGACGGAGGGTCGGGCTGACGGAAGGAGCCACTCACGGAGCAGACGACCGTGTCAGGAATGCCATGCGTCAGCTAAACCAAACAATGCCGACCACTCGGCCGAACTGACTTGATGAGGGACCGGGAACTAGCGCCCGCCTCGGCAGCCATCTGCAGAAAGACCATACGCATGCCAGACGACAATCGCGACCAGGCCGGCAGGCCATCGCCCGATGCGCTTCTCGAAAAAGCCCGGGCTGAGACGCGCGGCCGTCTGAAGATCTTTCTCGGAGCGGCCCCCGGCGTCGGCAAGACCTACGAGATGCTCGTCTCCGGTCGTGCCAAGATCGCCGACGGTCTCGATGTCGTCATCGGCGTCGTCGAGACCCATGGCCGCAAGGAGACCGAAGCACTCGTCGCCGGCTTCGAAATCATCCGTCGCGTCGAAATCAGCTACAAGGGCCGGCCGCTCGAGGAAATGGACCTCGACGGCATCCTCGCCCGCCGGCCGGATCTCGTGCTGGTCGACGAACTCGCCCATACCAATGCCGAGGGCAGCCGCCATCCGAAGCGCTACCTCGACGTCAAGGAATTGCTCGATCGCGGCATCAACGTCTATACGACGCTGAACATCCAGCACGTCGAGAGCCTGAACGACGTCGTCTCGCAGATCACCCGCATCCGCGTGCGCGAGACAGTGCCGGACTCGATCATCGACCTTGCCGACGACGTCGAGATCATCGACCTGACGCCGGATGATCTGATCAAGCGCCTGCATGACGGCAAGGTCTACATGCCGCGCACTGCCGAGCAGGCCCTGACCAATTATTTCACGCCAGGCAATCTGACGGCGCTCAGAGAACTTGCGCTGCGCAAGACCGCCCAGCGCGTCGACGACCAGTTGCTCACCCATATGCAGGCCCATGCCATATCAGGCCCCTGGGCGGCGGGCGAACGCGTTCTCGTCTCGGTCGACCACCATCCGCGCTCCGCTTCGCTGGTGCGTTATGCCGCCCGCATGGCCTCGCGGCTGCGCGCGCCCTGGGCTGCCGTCTATATCGAGACCAACCGCTCGATCAATCTCACCGAAGCCGAGCGCGATACGGTCGCCGCCACACTGCGCCTTGCCGAGCAGCTCGGCGGCGAGGCGATCACCCTTCCCGGCCGCGAAGTAGCCGAAGAGCTCGTCCGCCACGCCACCGCCAACAACGTTACCCACATCGTCATCGGCGCCCCGAAGAAACCGACTTGGCGCGACTGGTGGAGCCGCTCGATCACCGACGAGCTGATCCGCAAGACCGGCGAGATCAGCGTCCATGTCATTTCAGGCAACGAGAAGGACGGCACCACCGCGCGTGGCGTCAGGGCTGCGGCCGTTGCGCCTGAGCTGGATTTCGGGGCCTACCTACTGGCAACCGGTTATGTCGCCATCGCGCTCGGCGTCAGCGTCGTGCTCGACCAAGTGCTCGACGTGCGCAACCTCGCCCTCGTCTTCCTGATGGCGGTGCTGACCTCCGCCGTCCTCCACGGCCTGCGGCCGGCCCTTTACAGCTGCATCCTCAGCGCACTGTCCTTCAACTTCTTCTTCCTGCCGCCACGCTACACGCTGACGATCAGCGATCCGGAAAGCGTGCTCGCCCTCTTCTTCTTCCTGGGTGTCGCCATCATCGCCAGTAACCTGACCGCGACCGTGCAGCGCCAGGCGGCCGCCGCCCGCCAGCGGGCGCGCACGACTGAAGACCTCTATCTCTTCTCGAAAAAGCTCGCCGGCACGGGCACGCTCGACGACGTGCTCTGGGCGACGGCCTTCCAGCTCGCCTCGATGCTGAAGGTCCGCGTCGTGCTGCTGCTGCCGGAAGAGGGTAGCATTGCCGTCAAGGCCGGTTATCCCCCTGACGACACGCTGGACGACGCCGATATCGCCGCCGCCCGCTGGGCCTGGGAGCACAATCATGCCGCCGGCCGCGGCGCCGATACCCTGCCCGGCGCCAAACGCCTCTATGTGCCGCTCCGAACCGGGCGCACCGCTGTCGGTGTCATCGGCCTCGACAGCGACCGCCGCGACGGACCGCTGCTGACGCCGGAGCAACAGCGGTTGCTGGATGCGCTGGCCGACCAGGCGGCCCTTGCCATCGAACGCATCCAGCTCGTCGCCGATGTCGACCGGGCAAGACTTGCGGCCGAAGCGGACCGGTTGCGCTCGGCCCTGCTGACATCGATTTCGCACGACCTGAAGACGCCACTTGCCGCCATCCTCGGCGCCGCCGGCACACTGCGCGATTATTTCGCCTCGATGCCGGAGGAGGATCGCAGCGACCTGCTGTCGACCGTCGTCGACGAATCCGAACGCCTCAACCGCTTCATCGCCAACCTGCTCGACATGACCAAGATCGAATCCGGCGCGATGGAGCCGAACTCCGCGCTGCATTATGCCGGCGATATCGTCGGCAGCGCGCTGCGCCGTGCCGCAAAGATCCTCGACGGCCACAAGGCCGAGATGAGCATCCCCGCCGACCTGCCGATGGTGCGCGTCGATCCTGTCCTGTTCGAGCAGGTGATCTTCAACCTGCTCGACAATGCCGCGAAATACGCGCCCGAGGGATCGGTAATCCATATCGGCGGCTGGGCCGATGCCGACAACGTCGTCGTGCAGATTTCGGACGAAGGCCCGGGCATCCCACCGGCC
Organism: Rhizobium sp. PEPV16; assembly: GCF_008919455.1. Classification (NCBI taxonomy): domain Bacteria; kingdom Pseudomonadati; phylum Pseudomonadota; class Alphaproteobacteria; order Hyphomicrobiales; family Rhizobiaceae; genus Rhizobium; species Rhizobium sp. PEPV16. The sequence continues at coordinate 27,466 of NZ_VSZV01000342.1, read as the reverse complement.
GATCTCACCCGCGTCTTCGACACCTTCTACCGCGTACGCAAGGGCGATCAGGTGCGCGCCGGCACCGGGCTTGGCCTTTCCATCTGCCGCGGCTTCATCGAGGCGATGGGCGGCACGATCACCGCCGGCAACCGGACGGGCCGTCCGGGCGCCGTCTTCACCATCCGCCTGCCGAAACCCACCGACATTCCGAAACTGGATGAACTCAGATGACCGGTCCAGCCGTCAAAATCCTCGTCGTCGACGACGAGCCTCCGATCCGCAAGCTGCTTCGCGTCGGCCTGACTGCGCAGGGCTACGAGGTGCAGGAGGCGCCGAGCGCCAGCGCCGCCCGTCAGTCGGTCGCCGACGACATGCCCGACCTCATCGTGCTCGACCTCGGTCTGCCCGACAAATCAGGCTACGACCTGCTGCAGGAGTGGCGCGACGAAGGGCTTTCCATGCCCGTCGTCATTCTCTCCAGCCGCACCGACGA